>NZ_JBEXOV010000012.1:0-125176 GCF_040611715.1 Streptomyces sp. NPDC006544
GCCCACCCCTTATAATAACCCCACATTAACAACTCTTTTCCCCACCACCCCGCTGTCCCCTGGGGGGGGGGGGGGGGGGGGGGGGGGGGGGGGCACCTACCGGGCCGCCCCGCCGGCGTTCGCGTGGCCGTCGCTCAAGCCGTAGCCGCGGACACCGCGACCCTCGCCAGGCGTGCCCGCAGGGCTGCGCGGTCGGGTTTGCCCGCCGGGGTCAGCGGCAGCTCCGTCAGGAGCAGCAGCCGCTCGGGGTGCTTGCGCCGTTCGAGGCCGCGCCGCGTGAGGTGGTCGCCCAGCGAGCCGAGGGTGGGGTCCTGCGCGCCGCGCGGGACCACGCAGGCGGCGAGGCGCTCCCCCATCACCTCGTCCGGTACGCCGACGCACACGATGTCGCGCACCTGGGCGTGGGAGGACAGTTCGCGTTCGACTTCGGCGGGGCTGATGTTGGCGCCCCCGCGGATGACGATGTCCTTCAGGCGGCCGACGACGTGCAGGACGCCCTCCTCGTCCAGGAGACCGAGGTCTCCGGTGCGGACCCAGCCCTCGGGGGTGCGGTAGCGGGCGTCCAGATCGGGCGAGGCGACGTAGCACATGGGGGTCATGGGGCCGCGCGCGATGATCTCCCCGACCTCGCCGTCGGGGAGCCGCGCGTGCGTCTCGGCGTCGACGATGCGGATGTCGGCGACGCGGGGGTCGGGACGGCCGGCGGCGATGCCCGTGGAGTCGGCCTCAGGGTGGGCAGAGCCCAGTCCGGTATGGCAGTTGACGCCGTCGGCCGAGCCGTAGAGGTTGACCACCGGGCAGCCGAAGGCGCGGCTCGCGCTCTCGGCCGTGGTTTCGTCGAGAGGGGCGCCGCCGACGATCACGGCGGTGGGGGCGGGGAGCCGGCCGGCGGTGAACTCTCCCGCGCCCGGGGCCGCGTCCGGGGCCGCGTACGCGGACTCGGACCCTCCCGTGGTCTCCGCGGCCGCCCCTGCCTCGGCCTCGGCCTCAACCTCCAGCCGGTCGAGCATCATCCGGATCATCGTGGGGACCCCGAGGATGTGCGTGGGCCGGTGCGCGCGCACCGCCGCCACGGCGGCCTCGGGCGTGAAGTGGTCGAGGAGTACGAGGGTTCCGCCGTGCCGGGCGAGGGTGACGGCGGTGCCGTTGGAGCCGAAGGCGGAGGCGAGCGGGACGAGGAAGAGGCAGCGCGGCCGGGTCCCGTCGGGCATCAGCGAGGCGAGGAAGTTGCCCCGGCCGCCGGCGAGGGCGTTGTGGGAGTAGGCGATCATCTTCGGCTCGGACTCCGAGCCGGACGACACCAGGATGCGGGCGGCGCTGTCGGGATCGGGCCGGGCGGGGACGAACGCGGCCGGGTCCGAGCGCAGCAGCGCCGACAGCAGAATCGTTCCTTCAGGGGCCGTGCCGCCCTTCCCGGCGGCGATGACGTGGCGCAGTGCGGGCAGTTCGCCCGCCCGGTCCCGCAGGTCCCGCAGGTCGGCCGCGTGGTGGCTGCCGCGGTGCTCCACGGCCGCGATGACCGCGACGGCCTCGGCCCGGCGCAGCAGGCAGCGGGCCTCCTGGCTGCCGCGCCCGACGGGGAAGGGCAGGGCCACCGCCCCGAGGGCTGCCAGGGCCAGGTCGGCGATGACGGCGTCGCGTCCGCTGGGAAGCTGGACCCCGACCACGTCGCCCGGCCCTATGCCGAGGCCCGCGAGGCCGGTGGCCAGACACCGCACCTTGCGGTCGAGGGCGGTGTAGCAGAGCTTGCCCTTGGCATCGATGATCGCGGTGTGGTGCAGGTCGGAGATCTGGCGGGCCCGGAAGAGGCTGTAGAGGTCGAGGTCCGGACAGGTGCCGTCGACCGCCCAGGAGCGGCGGAGGCCGGCGGGCAGCAGGTCGTGCAGGGCGACGGTCATGCGTGGCTCCAGGGGTCGGGAACGGCGGGGGCACCGTGCGCGTCCCGGCTGATCGAGCCGGCGAAGCGCGGGTCGTGGTGGAGGTCGGCCAGGTCGGTGGTGACGGCGGTCGCGCTCAGGCCGCGCGCCCGGAGCTCGCGTAGGGCGTCCTCGGTGGACAGGGCCGCGAGGCCCTGCGCGGCGGCCGCCGCCGCACAGACGGCCGCGTCCGCGTCGGCCGGAGCGATCCAGCCGTCGGCGGTGCGCAGGGGCGTACGGAAACCAGCTGGCCGGCGGGTCCTGCCGCCGTGCCGGGACCGGCTCAGGGCCGGAGCGGTGAGCACGTCGGCGGCGCCGAGCAGTGAGGAGTCGACGCGCACCCCGCGCCCGGTGCGTTCGCGCAGCAGCAGGCCGGCGAGGATCGCCTCGGTGCCGAGCAGGCCGCCCAGTACGTCGAGCAGGGTCATCAGGGAGGGGGCGGGCGGCTCGCCGTCGGGGCGGACCGCTTCGCCGACGCCGGTGCGGGCCTGCACCATGAAGTCCGTGCCCATCGGGGCATCGGAGATCCGGCCGCCCGTCCCCCAGCCGCTGGTGTACGCGTAGACGAGCCCGGGGTTGACGGCCGCGAGGTCCTCGGAGTCGAGGCCCAGCTCGGCCGCCTTGCCCGGGGCCCAGTTGTGCAGGAAGACGTCCGCCCCGGCGGCCAGGTCGCGCAGCCGGAGCCGGTCGGCGGGCGACTTGATGTCGATCTCCACGGCCCGCTTGCCCCGGTTCAGCGCCAGCCAGCGGGCGGAGACACCCGAGCAGGCGGGCGGCATCCCGCGCAGCGGGTCGCCGCCGGGCGGCTCGATCCGGAGGACGTCGGCGCCGAGGAGGCCCAGCAGGTGGGCGGCCAGGGGCGCCTGGATGCGGCGGCCGGCTTCCAGGACGGTGAGGCCCGCGAGCGGTCGGGCTTGGGTGGGCTCCGTCGTCGGGGTCGCGTGCGGGGCCGTCGCGTGCGGGGCCGTCGTGTGCGGCGGTGTCGCGTCCGGGAGGGTGTGGAGCGAGAGGAGCGGGTGGAGGGGCCTGAGCGGGTGCCGGGGCTCCAGCGGGTGGAGCTGCTGGCCGGTGTCGTACGGGGTCAGGGTCCAGGGGGCGGCGCCGTCGTGTTCGGCGGCCCGCTCGGCGAGGCTCCGGATCCGGCAGACCTCGGCCCCCGAGGCGGCCGCGGCGTCCCGGATCCGCTGCCAGCCGTGGGCGCGGGTGGTGGCGTGCAGGGCCTGGGGGAAGGGCGCACAGCCGGTGGCGTACCGGAACTGGAAGGGCCGCCAGCCCGCGCGCAGCGCGTCGGCGGGGGCGTCCAGGGCCCGCCAGAACCCGGCCCAGGCTCCTGGATCGAGGGTCTCCAGCTCGAAGAGGGTGCCGTCGGCGGCGGTGAAGGGCGGCCCGCCCGGCGCCAGTTCGGCGGCCTCGCCCTCGTCGGCTCCGGTCGCGGCGAGGTATTGGGACACGACCAGCAGCGCGGCCCGGTCCACGTACGTGTGCGCAGTGCTCTCGACGGCCGTCACCGTGGCCGCGGCACGGGGTGTGGTTGTGGCTTGGGGTGGGGTTGTGGCCCGGGGTGTGGTTGTGGCCGGGCGGGCGGTCCGGTCGGCGCCGCGGGCTTGGGCCAGCAGGCCGGCGAGCAGCCCCTGCGTGGTGAGTACGGCGGCCGCGGTGACGGCGTAGTCGGCGGCGAGGCCGCGCGGGACGCCGTCGCGGCGACCGTGGACGGCCATGATGCCGGCGGCGGCCTGCGCGGTCGCCTCATCGACGACGCCGCCGGCCTCGGGGGTACCCGGGGCCGCCGGGACCGCCGACCAGGCGAGGGTCGCGGCGGCCCGCGCGTCGGGGGCGGCCGCGTCGGTGAGGGTGATGCGGGCCGTGCGGTCGGCGGGGTGGGCGGCCGGTTCCTCGTCGGCGGCGGCCCCGAGCAGCCTCAGGTGCTCGGACACCGGGCCGGTCAGCGCGGGCGGTCCCCCGGCGGTGAAGCGCATGCCGTCGAGCGGCCGCGCGGTCCGGGTGACGGCTGGTGACGTCATGCCTCTCCTCTTTCCAGCGGTCCGGCGGGGTGGGCCGGAACCGCAGGTGATCCGTTGGTCGGTCGATCCGCTGATCGGCTGGTCCGCTGATGCGTTGATGCGTTGATCTTTCGATGCGGTGATCAGCTGGAGTGCTGGTCAGCTGGACCGCTGGTCGGTTGCCGCGCTGGTCGGTTGCCGCGCTGGTCGGTTGCCGCGCCGATCCGTCGGCGGGCCGACGGGGTGGTCCCGTACGCGGGAACCAAGGGGGCGGCGCACCCGACCAGCTCCACGGGAAGACAGTCGGACCGTCGTTCCCCCGGGTTCCCGGCGGGCTGGAGGAAAGTGGTGGAGAGCCGAGTGACGGAGAGTCGACGCCCGGAGGGACGAGGCCCGGCAGGACGAGGCCCGGAGGGCGGAGCCCTGGAGAACGGGGAACCTGCGGGTGGCGGGCCTGGATGCGGCGACCCTGCGGACGCTGAACTGCGGGACCAGGTCGCCGCGTTCGTACGGGAGCGGGTGGTCCCCTGTGAGCCCGTACTGGACGCGGGCGGCCCGCCGGCGGCGGCGGCGCTGCGGGAGCTTCAGGCCCAGGCCAGGGCGGCGGGCCTGTGGGCGCTCCCGCTCCCCGTCGAACTGGGCGGCCAGGGACTCGGGTTGCCGCAGTACGCGCTGCTGGCCGAGGCCGAAGGGGCGAGCGATCACGGGCCGGCCGCCCTGGGATCGGCGCCGCTGCTGGATGCCACGATGCTGATGCGGCACGGCGGCGACCGGGTGCGCGCCCTGTATCCCGGGCGACTCACGGCCGGCGAACTGCGCGCCTGCTACGCCATGACCGAGCCGGACACGCCGGGCACGGATCCCTGGCTCACCGCCACGCGCGCCGTCGAACAGGCCGACGGGAGCTGGTCCGTGAGCGGCCGCAAGTGGTTCACCTCGCACGCCGCCGAAGCCGACCTGGTCACCGTCCTCGTCCGCACCGACGGGGAGCCGGGCGACCGTACGGGTCTCTCGCTGCTCGTCGTCCCGACCTCGGCGCCGGGGTTCCGGGTGGTGCGCGAACTGCCCGTGTTCGGGGCGTCCGGGCAGTGGGAGATCGAGTTCGACCGGGTCCGGGTGGCCGCCGACCACCTCCTCGGCGAACGGGGTCGGGCCCTTGCCGTCGCCGGGGAGCGGCTCCAGCTGGGCCGCACGCTCCGCTGCCTGCGCTGGCTCGGCCAGGCGCAGCGCGCGTTCGACCTCATGTGCGGGCGCGCGGGCTCCCGTACGGGATCGCACGGGCCGCTCGGCGGCCATCAGCTCGTCCAGCAGCACGTCTTCGAGGCGCTGCTCGCCCTGCGCACCACCCGGCCGCTCGTCCACGAGGCCGTGGCCAGGATCAGCGCGGGGCTGGACGCGCACGTGGAGGTGGGTCTGGCGAAGGTGGCCGCCGCGCGGATGCTCCAGCAGGTGACGGACTCGGCCATCCAGGTGCACGGCGCGGCCGGCCTCGGCCCCGACACCGCCCTGCCCGCGCTCTACCGCTCCGGCCGCGCGGCGCGGATCCTCGACGGCCCCGACGAACTCCACATCACGTCGGTGGCGCGGCGCGTCCTCCGTCCGTACGGGGCGCGGCCCGGGGGATAGGGAGGCGGTGCGGGGCGCTCCGCGACACAGAGGGCGGGGACGGGTGTCGGGGAGGGGTGCGGCGACCGGTGCCGGGGAAGGGCGCCGGGGAAGGGCGTCGGCGACGGGCGCCAGGAAGGGTGGGGACGACGGGCGCCGGGGAAGGGTGGGGACGGCCGGGATCACACGTCCCGGATGTCGATCAGGGCGGTGAGTTCGGCCAGGCCGAGCGCGAGGAAGAAGTCTCCCCACACGAGTTCGTGGCGCACGGCCGCGCCCTTCCCCGCGTCGTAGCAGCCGTCCAGCAGCCTGCCCCGTGAAAGGTGGCCTTCGACCAGCCGCTTCAGGATCTCGGCCGCGCGGTACGCGTGGTCCGCGCTCCGGGGGCCCGGGAGGCGGGCGAGTTTCAGCAGCGCCACGGCCGTCACGGCGGCGGCGGACGTGTCCAACGGGCCTTCGGGCCGCGCCTCGTCGGCCGGGGGAACGAGCTCCGCGCCCGCGCCCGCCCATGCCTCCGCCAGCCGCTCCGCGATCTCCCGCGGACTGTCCGGCAGACGCTCCGCGACGGCGGGCCGGTGCAGTACGTCGGCCAGCGCCAGCAGCAGCCAGGCGCGACCCCGACTCCAGCCCGCAGGCGGATCCTCGCACGCCCGCCAGCCCACGCCGGCCTCGAAACTCCAGGCGGGGACGAGACCCGGCCCCGGCGCGCGACCCCGGCCAGGCTCCTGGCCAGGGCCGCCCCGACCCGGGTCGGGGCCCCGGGCCGAGCCGGGCGCCGGGGGGTGGACTGGTCCTGGGCCCGGAGAGGGCGCCGGGACCGAAGGCGAACCGACCGGAGCCGCGGCCAGGGCTGGAACTGAAGCCGGGACCAGGTCCGGGGCCGAAGGCGGGGCCGGAGCCGGAGCCGGACCCGGCGCGTTAACCGGGGCTGGTATGGGGGCCGGTGCCGCAAGGAGGGGGCGGGCTTCGGAGGCGGGGCGCTCCTCGGGAGAGCCGAGGCAGGCGTCGGAGGCGGGGCGAGCTTCGGAGGCTGAGCGGGCTTCGGAGGCGAGGCGAGCTTCGGAGGCGAGACGGATGCCGGAGACGGGGCGGGCTTCGGGAGGGGTGGGGTGGAGGCAGAGGGTCAGGTGGCGTTCGAGGTGGGAGGCGGCTGCGGCGGGGCCGGCCGGGCCGGCCTCGGCCAGGAGCGGGACCATGCCCGGTACGCCGTCGACGCGGGCCAGCAGGCGGGGGCCGCCGAAGGCGGATCCCCAGGGGACCAGGCCGAGTTCGGCGTCGAATGCCGCCAGGCAGGCTTCGGCCGCCCGGCCGCGGAGCTCGCGCGCCCCGGCGTCACCGGCGGCCGGCGCGGTCGCGTACCAGAGGATCAGCCCGCGCGTCGACGTGTCGGCGTCGGCCCAGCGGGCCAGCCGCGCCGTGCACGCGGAGGCCGCGGCCAGGTCGGCCGGGTCCCCGGTGTGCCGGGCGCGCAGCCACAGGAGCCCCGCCCAGAAGCCGCCGGCCCACGAACCCCGGCCGGTGGTCGTCCAACGGCCCGTGTCCGGGTCGGCGTACAGCGGGAACCGCTCCCCCGCTTCGGCCGCGGTGACGGCGACCCGGTCGAGTACCTCCGCCAGCGCCCGCCGCGCCCACTCCGGCCCGCTCATGCCCCAGCCCCGGCGGCCCCGGCGGCCCCGGCCGCGCCACGCGCGCGCCGCTCCCGTACCGCCCACGTCGTCGCGACCGCGCAGGCCAGCGCGAACTCGGCCGCGACCAGCAGCCAGCCCGCCCCGTACCGGCCCGCGTCCGCGAGCGGCCCGAAGAGGGGCGGTCCCGCGGCGAATCCGGTGAAGAAGCCGGCGGCGACGAGCGCGGAGTCCTGCCCGGCCCGGCCGGGGGCGGAACGCTGCATCACCAGCACCATCGACACGGCGTTGGCCGACACGGCGAACGCCCCGACCGCCACCGCGGCCGCCCAGACCAGTGGGTGCGCGGCGAGCGCCGCCGCCAGCAGGAGCGCCGCGCCCACCGCGCCGGCCGCCAGCCCTCCCGGCAGCCACTCGGCGCGCCCGGGCCGGGCCGCCTTCGACCAGCCCACCCGGCCGCCGATGCCCGCCACGCCGAGCACCGCGACCAGGGCTCCGGCGGCCGTGGGCCCCATGCCGAGGCGCTGCGCGCCGAACAGGGCCACGTAGGTGTTGACCGAGGCGATCCCGCAGCCCAGGAAGAGGGAGAACACCGCCAGCCAGGCGATGGGCCCCCGGGGGACGAGCGGGGAGCGGGGCGGCGGCGCCTTCGGCGCGGGGTCGGCGGGCAGGGTCCGCAGCGTCCACAGTGCCGCCAGCGCGGCGGTCGCGGCGGCCGTCCACACGGCCCCGCGCCAGCCGATGCCTCCGGCCAGCGCGGCGAGCGGCAGGCCGGCGGTGAAGGCCCCGAGCTGGACGCCCGACTGCTTCATGCCGGTCACCGGTCCCCGCCGGTCGGGGGCCACGGTGGCGAGGATCGCCTTGTTGGTGGCGGGATTGGCCAGGGCCTGGGGCAGACCGCCCAGCGCCACGGCGGCCAGGAGGAAACCGGTTCCGGGGGCGCAGGCGATCAGCCCGAGGGCCGCCGCGGACACCGACAGCAGGAGGACGAGGGAGCGCCGCGGACCGATCCGGTCCACGAGCCGGCCGCCGACCGGCGACAGCAGGGCCGCGGTCCCGAAGCCGACCGTCGTCGCGAGTCCGAGCACGGCCGGGGAAACCCCCAACTCGCCCACCAGCCGCGGGCCGAGCGCGCCGAAGAGGAACAGTTGCAGCATCGAGAAGGCCATGGCGGCGGTGAGCAGCGCCGTGAGACTGCCCTCCGCGACAGCGACCGTACCGGCCCGGCCGCCAGCGGCGGCCAAGGCACCGGCGCCGGCCGAACCCCCCGCGCTACCCGAACCCACCGTGCCGACCGCGCCACGCGCGCCACCCGAACCGCCCACACCACGCACACCACGCACACCACGCACACCACGCACACCATTCGGACTACCCGGACCGTCCGCACCACCCAGCGCACCACCCGGGCCGGTCCCGCTCACTCCCCCGGGCTCCCCGCGCCCGCCGGGCCGCCCCGGCCGCCCCGCGGCCGCGCTCCGTCCCCCCATCACCGCTCCGTTCCCACCGTCGGCCCTTCGGTCCGGCACAGGAGTCGGATGGGTCAACTCCGCAGTTCCCGGTACCCGTTGTGTCGTGCGCCACACACCGCTCGCGCCGCGCTAGCACCGCGCTCGTCAGCTCATGGGAAGTCCTGATGCCCCCTGTCGCCGCCGCCGGGTCGGGTGTAACGATGACCCCGCCATGACTCCGGGTCGATGTTGCCGCGCGTTACGGGCCGCGATGTTCGCGGCCACCTGCGTGCTGCTCTCCTCCCTCGGGCACGTCCTCATGTCGGGGACCTCCGTCCCGTGGTGGACGATGGCGGCCGCGTTCGCCGGAACCTCCGCGGCGGGCTGGCTGCTCGCCGGCCGTGAGCGCGGGCTCGCGGCCGTCACCGCCGCGACCGTCGGCGTCCAGGCCGCCCTGCACGGCGCGTTCGCGCTGGCCCAGGCCGCGGCGACGGTCGCGTCGGGCCCCGGCGGCTCCGCCGGTCCCGGGGCCCTCGCCCGGCGGTGGGCGCAGTACGTTCTCTGTGCCCCGCCCGCCCTCCTTCCGCAGCCGCCCGCCCCGGCGGGCGGGGGCGGCGGCCACGCGCAGCACGCCCTGCACGCCGTCCACGCGATGGCCGACGGCGTGATGACGGCCGATGGCACGATGGCAGACGGGGCGATGCCGACGGCACCGTCCATGGCGATGCCCCTGCCGATGGCCATGCCCATGCCGATGTCCGCCGGGCACGACTCCGGTGCCATGTCACCGGTCGGCATGCTCGCCGTCCACCTCCTCGCGGCCCTGTTCTGCGGCCTCTGGCTCGCGTACGGGGAACGGGGCGCGTTCCGCGTCCTGCGCGCCGTCGCGGCCCGCCTCCTCGTACCGCTGCGGCTGTTCTTCCGCCTGCCCGCGCCCGCGCACCGCCCCCGCGTCCGCTTCGGCCGGGACCTCCGGGCCCGGGTGCCGCGCGGGCTCCTGCTCGCCGACGCCCTCACCTCACGGGGTCCGCCTCACGGGACCGCTGTCATCTGACAGCCGGCTCCCCGACGCGCGACGGGCCCACGCCCCGCGCCTCGGGCATCGGTCATGCCGTCCGGCAGGCCGTACCCGTTCACCGGTCCCGCCGCGCCCGCAGCGCGCCGGCGGATCTCCGGGATTCCCCGAAGGACCTCAGGCGATGACTCCTGCCCTGCTCACCCGTCCGACCGCCGCCACGCCCGTCACCACCAGCGTGGCGACGGCACCCGCCGCCACGGCCACCACTACCGCCACCGCGCCCGCCACCACCACCGCGACCGCCACCGCTCGCCACACCGCGGGCCCCGACGAGGCGGTCACCCTCCTCGCCCTGGCCGCGCGCGCCGGCGATCCCGGCGCGGTGGACCAGTTCGTACGCGCCCTGCACCGCGACGTACGCCGCTACGTCGCCTACCTCAGCGCCGATCCGCAGGCCGCCGACGACCTCACCCAGGAGACCTTCCTGCGCGCCCTGGGCAGCCTCCACCGCTTCGAGGGCCGCTCCTCCGCCCGCACCTGGCTGCTCTCCATCGCCCGGCGGACCGTGGTGGACAGCCTGCGCCACAAGGCGGCCCGCCCCAAGATCGCCGACAGAGACGACTGGCAGGCCGCCGCCGAGCAGACGCAGCCACGCGACCTCCCCGGTTTCGAGGACGGCGTCGCCCTCGCGGAGCTCCTGGCGGCCATCCCGGCAGAGCGCCGCGAGGTCTTCGTCCTCACTCAGCTGCTGGGGCTGCCGTACGCCGAGGCGGCCGTCATGCTCGGCGTCCCGATCGGCACCGTCCGCTCGCGCGTGGCCCGGGCCCGCTCCTCGCTGATCGACCTGCTGACGGACGCCGAGGCCCCGGCCGCGCTCCCGAGGCCGCGACGCCCGGAACCGGCCCTCGCGGCGGCGGGCGCCTGACCCCGCGCCGAGCGGGGGCCGGACCGCGGACGGTCCCGCCCCCGCTCGCCGTGCGGCCGGCTCGCGCACCGGCGCGGGCGTGGGGCATGTGGGGTGGGGTGGAGCGTGGGCGTGGGCGTGGGCGTGAGGAGCGGTCCCGAGGTCAGGCGAGGAGCTTGGCCTTGGCCCTGTCGTACTCCTCCGCGGTGATGTCGCCCTTCTCCTTGAGGGAGGACAGCTTGGCGAGCTCCTCCGCCGGACTGTGCTGAGGACCGCCCGCCGCCTTCTGGACGTAGTCCTGGAAGGCCTGCTGATTCTCCCGCGCCTGCTTCATGTCCCGTTCGCCCATGCTGCGGCCGCGGGCGATGAGGTAGATGAAGACTCCGAGGTACGGCAGCACGATCACCAGGATCAGCCAGCCGGCCTTCGCCCAGCCGTTCAGCTCGTGGTCCCGGAACAGGTCCGTGATCACCTTGAACAGCAGGAAGAACCACACGACCCACAGGAAGAGGTAGAGCATCGTCCAGAACAGGTTGAGCAGCGGATAGTCGTCCATGCGCACTCCCATCGGGGTCACATAAGGGGCAGGTCAAGTCATACCGTCAGGCGATGTGATCCGCACGCGGGGCAACGGCCTCGGCGGGCGCGCACCCGTGCGGTCAACGGCGGACGGACCCTCCCCCTCGCACACCGCCGAGCGGCCCCCGCGATCCCCCAACCCCTTGCCACGCGGTGCCCCTTCCCTGAAACTGACGGATCGTCAGGTACTTCGTCAGGGATACGCGAGGGAAGGAACCGGGGATGCAGACCATCTGGCTCGGCGGGCCCGAATGGGTCGCCGTTCTGCGGATCGGGCTCGGGCTGTGGTGGCTGGAGAGCTGGCGGCACAAGGACAAGAAGGACTGGTTCGGCGGGGGCGGCATCCGCTGGGCGGCGGGCGTGGCCGCCGAACACCGCTGGGGGTTCGTCACCCGCGGGTTCGACCTCGTCGTGAAGCCCTATCCGCGCTTCATGGCCTACCTCGTCGCCTACGCGGAACTGGCCCTCGGGCTCGGTCTGGTCGTCGGCTTCCTGACCCCGATAGCCCTGGTCGCCGGGCTGCTGCTCAACCTGATCTACCTGGTCCTGATGATCCACGACTGGGGCGAGCAGGGGCAGAACCTGATGATGGCCCTGATCTCCGTGGCCGCGTTCTTCGCGGTGGGATGGCAGGTCTGGTCCCTGGACAACGCGCTGGGACTGTTCTGACCGGAACCGGAACGGGAAAACCAAACCGGGGCCGGGACCGGCCCGCCGCCCGCACACCGGGACGGCGGGCCGGAACGACGGGCCGCCGCGGCGGCCCGGGCGTCAGACCTGCCGGTCCAGCGGGTTCGCCGCGATCCGTTCCTTCGCCCCGCTCGCCACGTAGGCCGCCGCCGCACACTGCGGCTTGCGCACGGCCTGGTCCGCGACCAGCGCGAAGAAGGCGTCGCCGAAGCCCAGGCGCGGGTACTCGGCGAGCAGTCCGGCCGTGAACGCCGGGTCGAAGTCGGCCAGGCCCAGCCCGGAGACGTCCGCGCTCGTACCGACCTGGAGCAGGTGGCTCTCCACGTCCTCGGCGGCCGTGACGTCGTCCCGCATGTGCAGGACGATGATCTCCTCGGCGCGCGCCCGCCGTTCCGCGGGCCAGCCCAGACCCGCCGTCAGGACCCGGGCCACGTGGCCGCCCGCCTCCTCGAAGGGCAGGGTGTGGCTGTCGAAGGGCGCCGTCAGACCGAGGTCGTGCACGAGCGAGCTGACGTAGAGGAGCTCCCGGTCGTACGAGAGCCCGTGGCGGTCCGCGTACTCGGCCGCGAAGGCGTACGAGCGGACGGAGTGGTTCAGCAGGGCCGCGTCGGCGTACTCGGCCGCGATCTCCCGGGCGGCCCGGCCGGACGGGGTGTCAACCGTCCATGCGGCCGGTGCCGTAGGGGTCGCAGGAGTCAGAGGAGTCATGCCCGTCAGCCTAGTCCCGCGGCCGGGAAGGGGCCCGGCGGGTGAAGTCCACCTCCGACGGGCCCGTTTCGCCCGGCCAGGCCAGCAGCCGGGCCGGAGCCGCCGGGGTCTCGGCGAGGACGGTGCCGCGCGAGACGACGTAGCGCGGGCGCACCTGGCGGCGGACCGCCTCGGTGGGCGAATCGGCCGGCAGGAGGACGAAGGAGGCCGGGGCGCCCTCCGCGATGCCGTACTCGCCCGCCCCCAGGCCGAGTACCCGCGCGGCCCGTTCCGTCACCATCTCGAAGGCGACCGGGACCTCGTCGGCCCCCGTCAGCTGGGCGGCGTAGATGCCGACGAGGGCGGTCTGGAGCGGGTTGCCGGTGCCCAGCGCGTTCCAGGGGTCCATCACGTCGTCGTGGCCGAAGGCCACGTTCACGCCCGCCGCCAGCATCTCCTTGACCTGCGTGAGGCCGCGCCGCTTGGGATAGGCGTCGAAACGGCCCTGGAGGTTGAGGTTGGCGAAGGGGTTGGAGACGAGGTTGATCCCGGAACGCGACAGCAGCCGCTGGAGTTTGAGGCTGTACGCACCGCCGTAGGAGCCCATGGCCGTCGTGTGCGAGGCCGTCGCGCGCTCGCGCAGCCCCGAGCGCAGCGCGAGGGCCGCCAGCACCTCCACGAACCGGGACTGTTCGTCGTCGATCTCGTCGCAGTGCGCGTCGACGCGCAGGCCCTGCTCCTCGGCCAGCGCGAAGGCGAGCGCCAGCGAGGCCACGCCGTCCTCACGGGTGTCCTCGAAGTGCGGGATCGCGCCGACGACGTCCGCGCCGCGCCGGACCGCCTCGCGCAGCAGCGTCTCGCCGTCGGGGAAGGAGACGATGCCCTCCTGCGGGAAGGCGACGATCTGCAGGGTCATGACGTCGCGGACCCGGTCGCGGACCTCCAGGAGCGCGTCGAGCGCGGTCAGGGCGGGGTCGGTGACGTCGCAGTGGGTACGGACGTGCAGGACGCCCTGCGCCGCCTGCCAGCGCAGTACCTCGGTGGCCCGCGCGACGACGTCCTCGCGGGTCAGCGTCCGCTTGCGCTCGCTCCAGCAGGCGATGCCCTCCCAGAGGGTCCCGGAGGCGTTCGGGCGCGGCTCCCCGGCCGTCAGGGCGGTGTCGAGGTGGATGTGCGGCTCGACGAAGGGGGCGCTGAGGAGACCGCCGTGGGCCTCGATCAGTACCCCTGTCGCAGGCGGTTCCTTCTGGTCGTCGTACGGGATCACGCGCGCGATCCGGCCGTCCGGCGCGACCTCGACGTCGTGCAGGCCTTCGATGTGCAGCAGCCGGGCACCCCGGACGATCATCCGCATGACGTCACCCTATGACCGCCCGGCTCCGACCGCCCGGCTCCGACGACCCGGCTCCGACGACCGCGGCCCGGCCCGCGGCCCGACTCGGCAGGCCGGCCGGCCGTGGCAGGCCGTCCGCGGCCGCCTGGCGCCGAGGGGGGCCGCAGAACCTCGTACGCGGGCCCCCGTGCGCCCGTTCGGCCCCGCCGCCGCCTCGGCCCATCGGGTTACATGGGGGCCATGACTGACGCCAATGCCGCCATGCCCGACTGGGAGAAGCGTTTCCGGGCTCCCCGCGTAGCACTGCCCGAGTGGGCCGAGGACGCGCCCGACCGCTCGATCTTCGTCTCCAATGCGACCGGGACCTACGAGATCTACGCCTGGGACCGCGCCACCGGATCGCAGCGGCAGGTCACCGACCGCCCCAACGGCACCACCGACGGCGCCCTCTCCCCCGACGGGGAGTGGATCTGGTGGTTCTCCGACACCGACGGCGACGAGTTCGGCACCTGGGTCCGCCAGCCCTTCGCGGGCGGCCCCGACGAGCCGGCCGCTCCCGGGCTCGAGGCCGCGTACCCCTCCGGGCTCGCCATCGGGCGCGACGGGACGCACGTCGTCGGGCGGTCCACCGACGAGGAGGGGACCACGATCCACGTCGTGCGGCCCGACGGGACGGCGCCCACCGTCGTCTACCGGCACCTCGAATCGGCCGGTGTCGGGGACCTGTCCCGCGACGGGACCCTGCTCGCCGTCGAGCACACCGAGCACGGCGACGCGATGCACTCCGCACTGCGCGTGCTCACGCTGGACGGCGACACCGTCGCCGAGCTGGACGACTCCAAGGGCGGCACCGTGGAGCTGGGTCTCGCGGTGCTCGGTTTCGCGCCCGTCGCGGGCGACACCCGGCTGCTCGTCTGCCACCAGCGGCGCGGCCGCTGGGAGCCGCTGGTGTGGGACGTGGCCACCGGCGCCGAGGAGGAGCTGGCCGTCGAGCTGCCGGGCGACGTCGGTGCCGAGTGGTACCCCGACGGGTCCGCGCTGCTGATCGAGCACAGCCACGCGGCGCGCAGCGAGCTGCTGCGCTACGACCTGGCCGCACGGACGCTGGTGCGGCTGGACACGCCTCCGGGCACGGTCTCGGGTGCGACGGCGCGGCCCGACGGCTCGGTGGAGTACCAGTGGTCCTCGGCGGCCGAACCCCCGGTCGTCCGGTCGACGGCGGGCGGGGTCGTCCTCGACCCGCCCGGTTTCCGGGCGCCCGGCTCGGTGCCGGTCGAGGACGTGTGGGTGGAGGGCCCCGGCGGCCGGATCCACGCCCTCGCGCAGCGGCCCACGGGCCGCGGCGACGGCCCCTTCCCGACCGTCTTCGAGATCCACGGCGGGCCCACCTGGCACGACAGCGACGCCTTCGCGTCGACGCCGGCGGCCTGGCTCGACCACGGCTTCGCCGTCGTCCGGGTCAACTACCGCGGCTCGACCGGCTACGGACGCGAATGGACCGACGCCCTCAAGCACCGGGTCGGCCTGATCGAACTGGAGGACATCGCCGCCGTACGGGAATGGGCGGTGGCCTCCGGCCTCGCCGACCCGGCGCGCCTCGTGCTGTCCGGCGGCTCCTGGGGCGGCTACCTGACGCTGCTGGGCCTCGGCACGCAGCCGGACTCCTGGGCGGTGGGGCTGGCCGCCGTGCCCGTCGCCGACTACGTGAGCGCGTACGACGACGAGATGGAGGCGCTCAAGTCCCTGGACCGCACCCTCTTCGGCGGCACGCCGCAGGAGGTCCCGGAGCGCTTCGCGGCCTCCTCGCCGCTGACGTACGTGGACGCGGTTCGGGCGCCCGTGCACATCGCGGCGGGCGTCAACGACCCGCGCTGCCCCATCCGGCAGATCGACAACTACGTGGGCCGCCTGGCCGCGCGCGGCGCGGTGCACGAGGTGTACCGGTACGACGCCGGGCACGGCTCGCTGGTCGTCGAGGAGCGGATCAAGCAGGTCCGCATGGAGCTCGACTTCGCGCTGAAGCACCTTCCCCGGGCCTGACCCCGGGACCCGTGGACCGGTGCACCCCCCGTACGGTGGTGGGGTGCACCGGTTTCTCCTGACCCCGCGCTGGTGGGGGATCAACGTCTTCGTCGCCCTCGGCGTTCCCTTCTGCCTCTTCATGGGCAGTTGGCAGCTCGGCCGGTTCGAGGACCGCGTCGACAGCCACCAGGAGGCGACCAGCGCACGCCCCGCCGACCGGCCGGCCGTTCCGCTGGATTCGCTGCTCCCGGTGGACAAGAACACCTCCGGGCGGCTCGCTTCCGCCTCCGGGGAGTACGCCGACCAACTGCTCGTCCCCGAGCGGCGGCTCGACGGGAAGTCCGGCTTCTACGTCCTGACCCTGCTCAGGACGGACACCGGCAAGGCCGTCCCGGTGGTCCGGGGCTGGCTGCCGGGCGACGCGGACGCGGCCCGGGCACCGGCCGCGCCGACCGGGCGCGTCGAGGTGACGGGTGCGCTGCAGGCCTCGGAGAACTCCAGCAGCAAGGGCGTCTACTCCTCGGGCGGGCTCCCGGCCGGGCAGCTCGGCGTGATCGGGGCGGCCTCGCTCGTCAACATCGTGCCGTACGGCCTGTACGACGCCTGGCTGACCGTGCAGACCCCGGCCGACGGGTTGACCCCCGTTCCGGCCCAGGCCCCGGTCGACACCGGCCTCGACCTGAAGGCCTTCCAGAACCTCGGCTACACCGGCGAATGGTTCGTCTTCGCCGCGTTCGTGCTCTTCATGTGGTTCCGGCTCTACCGGCGCGAGGTGGAGACCCTGCGGGACGCGGAGGCGGGCCTGCTGGAGGACCCGGCCGCCCCCGCCACGGCTCCCGCGGCCACGGCTTCCGCCGCTACGGCCTCGGCGGCTCCGCCAGCGGGATGACGCCCGTCCGGTAGACCGTCCCCCCGCACGCGTCGGGGATCGTGGTCTGCGTGACCGGGGCGCCCGGCAGCGGCGTGCTGGGCGTGTGGGACACGGCCAGGGCGACCGGATCGGTCACGGGCACAGGCTGCCTCTCCGGGTCCTTGGTCACGCCGTCGCCGGACTCCGCACCCGAGCCGGTTCCCGTCCGCAGCCCCGTACCGGTGCCCGAGGAGCCGCCCTGCGTCGGGCTCGACCCCGTGGACGCGGCCGGCGCCGGGCAGCCCTGCTGGGGCGGCACCCAGGCGAAACGGACCTCGTACGCCGCGTTCGGCGCGAGCACCACCAGGGGTGTCTCCGCGGACGGGGCGGGCAGGCCCGTCGCCGGATCGCCCGCGGTGTGGCCGACGACGGCCACCGAAGGCGCCCCGGAGGTGTCCTTGCCGGTGCCGGGTGCCGCCGCCGGGGCGGCGGTCACGGTGTCCGGGCCGACGGCCGTACAGCCCCGCATCGAGACGTTGGTGACCTTGAAACTGCCGTAGACCTTGCCGTCCGCCTCCGGGGGCCGGGCGCTGCCCGACACCCCGAGCTGTTCGGGGCTGCACGTGGCCACGCCCGGAACGGCCGGCGGGGGCAGCATCACGCCGCCGCCGAACGCCGAACCGCCGGGCAGGACGACCGAACCGCCGGTCGGGCCGGCGTTCGCCCCGCCGCCCGGGAGGGAGGCGTCGGGCGGGGTGGCCGCGCCCCCGAGGGCGCCGCCCGCGCCCTGCTCGGCGCCCGGCGACCTGACGGGCCTCGGCGCGGCGGTGCCGGCACCGTTCTGGTGCGGGTCGGAGGCGCCGTCCTGCCGGTTGCCGCCCTGCTGGGCATGACCCGCCATGGCCGGGTGGTCGGCAGGACCGCTCTGCGCTCCGCTCACGTGCAGGGCCGCCGGGACGGCGGTGCCCACCAGCAGCGCGGCCGCCGCGGCGGCCACGAGGGTCTGCCGCTTGCGGGCCCGGCGCACGGGCACGGCGTACCGCAGCCGCTCCAGTGCGTCGGCCGAGGGCTTGATCCCCCCGACGGCGCCGAGCATCAGGTCCCGGAGCGCCTGTTCCTCGCTGCTCACCTTGCGGTCCTCGTCCTCGTTCATGACTGCGCAGCCTCCATCGCCACACGCAGCGCGGCAATGCCCCGCGATCCGTACGCCTTAACCGAACCGAGTGATATGCCGAGCGTGTCGGCGACCTGGACTTCCGTCATGTCCGCGAAGTAGCGCAGCACCAGCACCTCGCGCTGGCGGCGCTGCAGTCCGCGCATGGACTTGATGAGATCGTCCCGTTCCAGCAGGTCGTAGGCGCCCTCCTCGGCGCTCGCCATGTCGGGCATCGGCTTCGACAGCAGCTTGAGGCCGAGGATGCGGCGGCGCAGGGCGGAGCGCGAGAGGTTGACGACGGTCTGGCGCAGGTAGGCCAGGGTCTTCTCCCGGTCGCGGACGCGACTGCGGGCCGAGTGGACGCGGATGAAGGCCTCCTGGACGACGTCCTCGCACGAGGCGGTGTCGTCGAGGAGGAGCGCGGCGAGGCCGAGGAGCGAGCGGTAGTGGGCCTGGTAGGTCTCGGTGAGGTGGTCGACGGTGGTCCCCGCCACCACCTCCGCGGCGCCGACGGCCGTGGCGTCGGCCCGGCCGGCGCCCGCTTCCCTTACCGGTGCGGTGCTCCCCGCGGCCTCCGCGCTATCGCGGGGCCCGGGCACGCGGCCACTGCGGGAGGGAGCTCCCGGGGCCGCCGGGGGCGCGGTCGCGGTCACGGCGGGCGGCGGCGGGACGGGCGGCGGGACGGGAACCATCACAGGGAAGCCGCCGGGCGCGCCGGAGCGGCGGTGCGACGGGATCGTCCCGATACGCACCGGCATGACGGGGAAGTCCAGCAATGCTTCTGCCACGCCAGTTGGACACGCGTCCCCCCATCAGGGTTGTACGCGCGAGGAAGACCTGTCGGCGTTGTTCCCATTGCCCTCATGCGTAACGGCTCTCCCCGGCCGGCCCGTCTCTCGCGGGCCGTCGGGGCGATCACCTTGGTCAAGGGATCACCGATGATCCTACAAAGCGAAATGCCTAAATTCATCCGCGATCAGTTCGGCGGTTCGCGTGGCGTTCAGCGCAGCGCCCTGACGCAGGTTGTCCGCGCACACGAAGAACTCCAGCGAGCGCGGATCGTCGAGCGACGCCCGGACCCGCCCCACCCAGGCCGGATCCGTCCCCGCGGCGTCCGACGGGGTCGGGAACTCACCCGCCGCCGGGTCGTCAACGAGGACCACCCCGGGCGCCGCGTCCAGGACCTCCCGGGCCCGCGCCGCGTCGACCACGCCCTCGAAGCGGGCCCGCACGGTCACCGAATGCCCGGCCAGCACGGGCACCAGGACGCAGGTCACCGCCACCGGCAGCTCCGCCAGGTCGAGGATCCGCCGCGTCTGCGCCCGTACGGCGAGCTCGTGCGAGGACCAGCCGTCCTCGCGGAGCTCACCGGACCAGGGCACGACATTGAGCGCGAGCGGAGCAGCGAAGGGGCCGGTGTCCTCGCCCACCGCGCGGCGTACGTCCCCGGGCTGCTCCCCGAGGGTGGTTCCGGCGACCAGCGACAGCTGGCGGCGCAGCGCCTCGGATCCGGCCCGCCCGGCCGCGCTCGCGGCCTGGTACGTGGACACGGCGAGCTCGGTCAGCGCGTACTCGGCGTGCAGCGCGCCCACGGCCGCGGTCGTCGCGGCGGTCACGCAGTCGGGTCCGGCGACGATCCCGCGCGGCCGCGTCCGTACGGCGTGCCCGTTGACGTCGGGCACCACCAGCGGCACCTCGGGGTCCTCGCGGAACGCCGCGGACTGGTCCACGACGACGACCCCGCGCGCGGTGACCACGGGGGCCCACCGGGCCGAGACCTCGGCCGGGGTGAGGAAGAGCGCGACATCGCCCTCCCCGAGGCCGTCGAAGGCGTCCTCGGTGAGGGCGAGCACCTCGGTCTCCTCGGCGCGGACGGTCAGCCGACGGCCGGCCGAGCGCGAGGAGGCGATCAGGCGTATGTCGCCCCAGACGTCGGCCCGCTGGGACAGCATCCGCAGCAGGACGGAGCCGACGGCTCCGGTCGCCCCGACCACGGCGAGTGCCGGTGCCGGGGTCGACCGGGACGCGGTCATCGTCCGGTGCCTCCGTAGACGACGGCCTCGTCGCTGTCGGAGTCGAGGCCGAAGGCCGTGTGCACGGCGCGGACGGCCTCGTTGACGTCGTCCTGGCGGGTCACGACCGAGATGCGGATCTCCGAGGTGGAGATCAGCTCGATGTTGACGCCCGCGTCGGACAGCGCCTGGAAGAACGAGGCGGTGACGCCCGGGTTCGTCTTCATGCCGGCGCCGACCAGGGAGATCTTGCCGATCTGGTCGTCGTAGCGCAGGGACTCGAAGCCGATGGTGCCCTTCGCCTTCTCCAGGGCCTCGATGGCGCTGTGGCCCTCGGCCTTGGGGAGGGTGAAGGAGATGTCCGTCAGTCCCGTGGAGGCGGCGGACACGTTCTGCACGATCATGTCGATGTTGATCTCGGCGTCCGCGATGGCGCGGAAGATCGCCGCGGCCTCGCCCGGCTTGTCCGGGACGCCGACGACCGTGATCTTGGCTTCGGAGACGTCGTGAGCGACTCCGGAGATGATGGCGTGCTCCACCTGCTCTGCCCCTTGCGGATTCTCGTTGCTGACCCAGGTGCCCGGCAGTCCCGAGAAGGACGAGCGGACGTGGATCGGGATGTTGTAGCGGCGCGCGTACTCGACACAGCGGTGCAGCAGCACCTTGGAACCGGAGGCGGCGAGCTCCAGCATGTCCTCGGAGGAGATCCAGTCGATCTTCTTCGCCTTCTTCACGACGCGGGGGTCCGCGGTGAAGACTCCGTCGACGTCCGTGTAGATCTCGCAGACCTCGGCGTCCAGCGCCGCGGCGAGCGCGACGGCGGTCGTGTCCGAGCCGCCCCGGCCGAGGGTGGTGATGTCCTTGCTGTCCGCGGACACGCCCTGGAAACCGGCGACGATGGCGATGTTGCCCCCGTCCAGCGCGGTGCGGATACGGCCCGGCGTGACATCGATGATGCGCGCTTTGTTGTGGACCGAGTCGGTGATGACGCCTGCCTGGCTGCCGGTGAACGACTGGGCCTCGTGGCCCAGGTTCTTGATCGCCATGGCCAGCAGGGCCATCGAGATCCGCTCTCCGGCGGTCAGCAGCATGTCGAATTCGCGCCCGGCAGGCATCGGCGACACCTGCTCGGCGAGATCGATCAGCTCGTCCGTCGTGTCGCCCATCGCGGAAACCACGACGACCACTTGGTGGCCGTTCTTCTTGGCATCCACGATCCGCTTGGCAACACGCTTGATGCCCTCGGCATCGGCTACGGAGGAGCCTCCGTACTTCTGCACGACAAGGCCCACGTGCGCTCCTCGCTCAGTCCGTCATTTGCTGGTGCAGTCTAACGAGCGGCCGCGATCCGACCGCCCCGTACCGCATCATGAGACGAAAAGATCAAAGGAATCGTTCCCGCGCACTCGCGCACGGGGCCGGACACCCCCTAGCCGCGGCCGAGACCCCCGAGTTCCTCGGCCATGACCTGGCCGGCCTGCTCCGCGAGGTCCTCCTCCGTCAGGTCCTCGTCCGTGTCCAGGCCCTCCAGCGCGGCCAGCGGCTGGTCGAGGCGGACGTGCGCGATCAGCGACTGGAGCGCGCGCAGGGTGGCCGAGGCCGTCGGGCCCCAGTTGGTGAAGTACGAGAACTGCCACCACCACAGCGCCTCGGTGATCCGGCCCGCCTGGTGGTGGATGAGGCCGTGCCGCAGGTCGGCCACCACGTCGGCCAGGTCGTCGGAGATCCGGTGCGGGACGGGGGGCTTGCGCGGCTCGTAGGGGTCGAAGACCTCCGAGTAGACGTCGACGGGCTCCAGCATCAGCGCGAACCGCTCGCGCAGGTCGTCCACGTCCGGCTCCGGGCCGAGGTCCGGCTCGTAGCGCTCGTCGGGCAGGACGTCCTGGTACGCGCCCAGCCGACCGCCCGCCAGCAGCAGCTGGGAGACCTCCAGGAGGAGGAAGGGCACCGCGCTGTCCGGGTCCTCGCCCTTGGCCACCTCGGTGACCGCGACGATGAACGACCCGATCTGGTCCGCGATCGAGGCGGCGAAATCGTCCGGGTCCTGTCCCAGGGCGTGCAGCGTTGCGTCAGACATCGAGAAGTCGCCTTCCTTCAAAGGCCCGCCCGAGCGTGACCTCGTCCGCATACTCCAGATCTCCCCCGACGGGGAGCCCGCTGGCCAGGCGGGTGACCTTCAGGCCCATGGGCTTGATCATGCGGGCGAGGTACGTGGCGGTCGCCTCGCCCTCCAGGTTCGGGTCGGTCGCCAGGATCAGCTCGGTGACCGCTCCGTCGGCGAGCCGCGCCAGCAGCTCGCGGATGCGCAGATCGTCCGGGCCGACGCCCTCGATCGGGCTGATCGCGCCGCCGAGGACGTGGTACCGGCCCCGGAACTCGCGCGTCCGCTCGATGGCGACCACGTCCTTGGACTCCTCGACCACACAGATGACCGACAGGTCGCGGCGCGGGTCGCGGCAGATGTTGCACCGCTCCTCCTGCGCCACGTTCCCGCACACCGCGCAGAACCGGACCTTGTCCTTGACCTCGAGCAGCGTGTGCGCGAGGCGGCGGACGTCGGTGGGCTCGGCCTGCAGGATGTGGAAGGCGATCCGCTGCGCGCTCTTGGGCCCGACGCCGGGCAGCCTGCCCAGTTCGTCGATCAGGTCCTGGACCACGCCTTCGTACAACGGACTGCCTGCTTTCGTTCGGTCGGGCCGGTTCGGGTCGGGTCGGGTCGGGTCGGGTCGGGTCGGGTCGGGTCGTACAGGTCGTACGGGTCGTGCGGTCGTACGGGTCGTGCCGGGACTAGAAGGGGAGGCCGGGGATGCCGCTGCCGCCGCCCAGTCCCTGGGCCAGCGGGCCCAGCTTCTGCTGCTGGAGCGCCTGCGCATTCTCGCTGGCCGCCTGGACCGCCGCCACCACCAGGTCCGCGAGCGTCTCGGTGTCCTCGGGGTCCACGGCCTTCGGATCGATCACCAGCGCGCGCAGGTCACCGGAACCGGTGACGGTCGCCTTGACCAGTCCGCCGCCGGCCTGGCCCTCCACCTCGGCCTGGGCCAGTTCTTCCTGGGCCACGGCAAGGTCCTGCTGCATCTTCTGGGCCTGCTGGAGCAGCTGCTGCATGTTGGGCTGGCCACCACCGGGAATCACAGGTCACTCACTCCGTAGCGTCGGTCCAAGCGCCGGCGGCTTGGTCAATCCGAGCCTACGTGCTCCCCGGGCGCTGCGCCCTACGCCGTGAGGACCAACTCTTTCGAGTGAGAGACGAGGCGTGCGCGTACCTGCTGAAGCCCTCCTTGCAGGCGGAAAACCGGGGATTCGCCGCCCATCGCGCCTCATTCGAAGGTAGGAAGAGCATGCGCACCATTGCGCACACGCGCACCACCACACGTCAGCGCAGGCAGAGGGAGTGCCCGGGTGAGTCAGCCGGAAATGCAGCCCGAGGGGCCACCCCGGGATCCCGCAGAGGACGGCGACCTTACCGGCCGGCCGTTCCCTCTCGGGGACTGGGGCGAGCCCGCCGAGCGGCTCGACGAGCTCTACCGCCTGGTGGAGGCAGACGCGCTGCGCACCGCCGAGTGGTACCTGTCCGACCGGGCGTGGAAACGCCGCGGGGCCAGGATCCTGCGGGTCGCGGCCGCCGTGGGGGCGGTCTCGGGCGCCGTCCTGCCGCTGCTGGAACTCACCGGCTCGGCGTCCGGGGCGTCCTCCTACGGCTACGTCTGCCTGCTCCTGGCAGCGGCCTGCCTGGCCTGCGACCGGTTCTTCGGCCTGACCTCGGGCTGGATGCGGGACGTGGCCACGGCGCAGGCCGTGCAGCGCCGTCTGCAGACCCTGCAGTTCGACTGGGCCTCGGAGAACGTGCGGGAGATCCTCGGGCCGACCGAGGGCACCGCGAGCGAGGCGGCGGAGCGGTGCCTGACCGTGCTGCGGCGGTTCTCGGAAGACGTGACGGAACTCGTGCGGTCCGAGACCGCGGAGTGGATGGTGGAGTTCAGCTCCGGCCCCGCTCCGCTGGTGATGCAGTCCCTGGGCGCGGGCGGGGCGCGGGCGGACGCGT
The DNA here is from genome assembly GCF_040611715.1 of Streptomyces sp. NPDC006544. Taxonomy (NCBI): domain Bacteria; kingdom Bacillati; phylum Actinomycetota; class Actinomycetes; order Kitasatosporales; family Streptomycetaceae; genus Streptomyces; species Streptomyces sp. NPDC006544. The sequence goes on from NZ_JBEXOV010000012.1 coordinate 23,891, forward strand.
ACGTCCCGCCGGCCCGTTTCCCCCTCCCGCCGGGCACCCGGCCCAACATGCCCCGACAGAGGCCCCCGGAGCAGCCGCGCTGACCGGAACCGGAATCGGACGCCGGAATCGGGAATCCGGCTCCGCCGGTGGCGAGGCGCGGGATCCGGCTCCGCCGGGGCGAGGGGCGGGGCGGGACCGGCCCGCGCGGCGGTGCCCGTACCCGCCTCCGCCCCCGGCCCGACGCTCGGGACCCGTCGGACCGGCTGGAGCCGTCAGCTGAAGATGATCATCGAGCCTTGGCCGAGACTCCGTGTCGCCGCCGCGTGCAGTCCCAGCCACACGTGCCGCTCCCTCGCGAAGGGGCTGTCGTCGTGCGGGATCGGCCCGGCCGGCTCCTCCAGCGACGTCGGCCGCCCCGGTGGCGCCGGCGCCACCGGCGGGTTCCCCGGGTCTATCCCGATCGCGGGAGCGACCACCGTGAGCTCGCGCAGGAGGCCCTGGGCCGAGCCCAGCGGTCCACCGCCGGCCAGCAGCTCCTCGTTCGCCAGCGGCACCGCGAAGTCCACGGGCACGTAGGCGCCCGCGTGGTCGTAGTGCCACACCAGGTGCGACTGCTGCGCCGTCGACTCGAACATCTCCAGGAGCTGCTCGTAGTCCCCGCCCAGCTCGTCCACCGGGGTCACCGGCAGCCCGCAGAGCCGGAGCATGTAGGCCCGCCGCAGGAAGTGCAGGGCGTCGTAGTCGAAACCGGCCACCGGGGCGACGTCCCCGGATAGCCCCGGCATGTACGCGAACACCGGCACGGACGGCAGTCCGGCCTCACTCAGCGCCTTGTCGTAGGAGGCGATCTCTTCCGCGAAGGGGTTGTCGGGGCTGTGGCACAGCACGTCGACAAGGGGGACCAGCCACAGGTCACAGGCCACTCGGCCTCCGATCAGTCGTTGCCACCGATCGGGCCAGCGTAGTGCGCCGGACACGCTCCGCGAAGGGGTGAGCAGAACCCGGGCCGCACCGCGTGTCCGCGGGGACGGCCCCCGGAGCGTATCCGGAAGCCCGCGGACCCCCGCCGGGAGCACGGCCGGGAGCGCGCCTGGGCCCGGGACCACGGCCGGGATCCCGGCCCTGACCACTGCCGGGGCCGGGGCCCCGATCACGGCTCCCCCGGGCCCACCCTCCACACCCATGCGTCCAGCACCTTCTCGGGCTGCCGGCCCAGCAGCCCGGTGATCAGCTCGCGCAGTTCCGTGTCCCGGTCCTGCTGCGGCAGGACCAGCGCGCCGGCCTTCCAGTACGCCAGGTCCTGCCGGGCCTGGAGCCGCCACTGCGCGGTGGCCTCCGGAGGCGTGCCGCCGTAGCGGACGTCGCGCAGGAGGTTGGAGAGGTGGCGCGGAGTGGCTCCGTAGATGCCGATGCGGTCGGGTCCCCACGGGCCGTTGAAGTAGCCGCCGGCCAGCCGGAAGCCGAAGTCCGCCTCGACCTGCCAGTGCAGCGCGTCCGCCTGTCCCGGGTCCGGCAACGGGACCGGAACGAGGGCCTCGCCGTCCTTGACGTAGTCCTTCCAGGCCCCGGAGGTGATGAAGGCGGGGACCGGGGCGCGCTCCCGTACGGTCAGCGGCAGCGGCAGGACCGGGATCAGCGCGGCCGCCGCACCCAGCAGCCCCAGCCTGCGCAGCTCGCGCGTACGCGTCCGTACGATCCGGTCGAGCGCGAGGGCGAGCAGGATGCCCAGGACGGGGGCGCAGACCATCGCCACGCGCCCCTCGATCACCGACTCGAAGAGCGGCAGCTCGATCATCAGTCGCCAGGGACCCGGCAGCACCACCTCGGTGCGAGGTACGGGCACCCACGGTCCGAGGGACAGCAGCAGGGTCGCGAACCCGGTGATCGCGAGCGCGCGGACGGCCTTGCTCCGCCACAGCCACACGCAGACGGCCACCCCGAAGGCCAGCAGGGGCCAGCCGTAGAAGGCGTTCTGCTCGGTGGTGTTCAGCGAGAGCCGTCCCGCCGTCTCCGGGTCGCCGAACAGGGACCGGGAGGCGTACTCGATCAGGGCGCGCGGGCTGTTCCCGGCGTTGTCCCCGTGCAGGACCGAGTGGTAGCTCTGCGGGCCGAAGAACTGCCAGTACAGCGGGACGATCAGGAGCGGCAGGCAGACGGCGAGGGCGACGGCCAGGCCCGCGCCCAGCGGGCGGGCGGCGGCGAGGGCGCGGCGGTGGTCGACGAGGAGGTAGGCGAGGGAGAAGACCAGCATGCCGAGCGCCGCGATCAGCAGCGGCTCCTCGCCGATGAAGATCTGGTACGCCGCGAACAGCCCGAGCAGGACGCCGTCGCGGGTCACGCTGCCGCCGCGCCGCGGTGCGCACAGCCGCAGGGCCCGGTCGATGATCAGCGGGATCATGAACAGGACGACGAAGTTCGGGTGGCCGTTGGCGTGCGAGACCATCGGCGGCGCGAAGGCGGCGAGTGCGCCGCCCGCGGCGGCGGCCCAGCGGCTGCGCACGAAGCGGCGGCGGATCAGCCAGTACCAGGTCCAGGCGCTGGCGGCCATGCCGAGCGTGAGGACGAGGGCGAACGTGACGGTCGGGCCGAAGAGGAGGGTGACGGGGACGAGCGGGACGTTGAGGCCGAGCATCGTCGCGTTGGCCATCAGGTTCACGCCGTCGGGCATGCCCTGGGAGAGCGTGAACAGCGGATTGCGCAGGTGGGTGATGTTGTCGGTGGTGACACCGACGAACCACTCCCACTGGTTCTGGTCCTGGAGCGCGTCGGCGAGGTAGCTGCCGTCGAGGTCTGCCCACAGGCCCTGGAAGACGTAGAAGGACAGCGCGAGGAAGACCCCGGCGACGGCGAGTCCGCCGGAGTTCAGGCGCAGCAGCTCGCCGAGCGCACGGAGGCGGTCGGCGGCGGTGGGGCGGGGGCGCGGACGCGGGCGGCGGGAACGGGGGCGCGGGACGGTGGCGTCGGGGGCGTCGGGGGCGTCGGGGGCGTCGGGGGCGTCGGGGGCGTCGGGGCGGGGGTTGCCGGGGCCGGGGCCGGGGCCGGGGCCGGGGCCGGGGCCGACCGGGACTTCGGCCACCTCCCAGCCCTGGCGGCGGACCCAGCGCAGCACCTCGGCGTCGATGGCCGGGCCGTCGAGACGGGAGGCGCCGAAGGCGGCGCGGGCGGTGTCGCCGTCGAAGAGGGCGAAGCCGCAGGTGTCGGCGCGGAAGCCCGGTATGCCGGGGATGCCGAGGGCTCGGACGAGGCGGTTACCCGACCGGCCGAGGACCACGGCGGGGGCGGCGGGCAGTGCGGGTCCGGCGTCCGCGGGACGTCCGGCGTCGTCGGTACCCCCGGGGCCATCGCCGTCGAGGACCTCGGCGAGGCGGGGCAGCTCGTCGAGCGGCGTCGTGAGGCCGGTGTCGGTGATCAGCACCCGCCGGCCGGCGGAGGCGAGCACTCCGGCGCGCAGCGCGGTGCCCTTGCCGGCGCGGGTGCCGGACACGCGGACCAGCCGGATCCGGGGATCTGCGGCGGCCGCGTCCGAGGCGGGGGGGCGGTCATCGGGCGCGGGATCCGGGCGCGCGGACGCGGGATCCGGGCGCGCGGACGCGCGGTCGGCGTCGACGACCAGGATCAGCTCCCAGTCGCCGGGGCCGCGCCCGAGGTGGCCGTCGAGGTGGTCGCGCACGGCGGAGACCGTCGCGCGGAGCGGGTCGTGACCGAGCGGGTCGTCGGCCGGTGCGTCGCAGCCGAGCGGGTCGTGGCCCAGCCCGTCGTAGTCGAGCGCGTCGTAGCCGAGCGCGGGAACGATCACGGAGAGGCCGACGGCTCCGAGCCAGGGCGTCATGGTCTTCGGGGCGCCGGGGGCCGGGCCTGTGCTCACGCCGTTCTCTCCACTCACGTGCCGGCCGTCGGGGCCGGCGTCTTCAGGCCCGCGGCCCAGTCCAGGCCGTGCTGGTTGTACGCGTGCACGAGGCGGCGTACCTCCTCGGCATCGCCGCGGGTCACCGCCTCGATCAGTTCGTTGTGACCGGCCCACAGTCCGCTGCGCGGGTCCGCCTCGGCCTTGAGGTGGGGCACGGCGAAGACCCAGCACTGCACGCGGATCCGGTGCAGGAACTCGGAGATGTACGTGTTGCCGACCAGCCCGCTCAGCTCCCTCCAGAAGCGCAGGTCGTAGCCGATCAGCACGTCGAGCGAGCCCGTCAGTGCGGCGCGCTGCGCCTCCTCCGCCCGGCGGCGTACCGAGACCAGCCGTTCGCCCGTACCGGGAGCGGTGCCTCGTTCGACGATTCGGCGGAAGATGCCTTCCACGATCAGCGTACGAGCCTCGATCATGCCCCGGAAATCGGCTACGGAGAAGACGCGGACGCGGAAGCCGCGGTGCTGCACGGAGTCGAGCAGGCCCTGCGCGGAGAGGTCGACGAGGGCCTCGCGGACGGGGGTCGCGGAGACCTCGTACTGCTCCGCTATCTGCTTCACGGTGAACTCGGTCCCGGCCGGCAGACGTCCCGCGAGCACCTCGTCACGCAGCGCGTCCGCGATCTGCTGGCGAAGTGTGTTGCGGGTGACAGCGCCGCTGCCTGCCATAGGGGTCCGTCTCCATCTGTGGGCTTCGGACACCTTAGGCCAGGCAGCAAGGCCGAAACCGTTCGGTTTGTGGCCGCTCTATGGATTTAACGCCCGATATGCGGACGGAGGACCGGCCTGTTCTTGATCGCTCACCGCAGCACCCCGCCCGGCCGGATCGGCCGGGCGGGGGTGGTTTCGGCTGGTCGGGGTGGTTTCGGCTGGTCGGAGGCGGGCCGGAGGATGGCGGGGCGGCGGCCGGGCGTTCGATCGGCCGGCCGGCCGCCGTAGGCCCGACGACGGTCAGGCCGTCAGGCCGTCAGGCCCTCAGGCGGAGGCCCTCGTCGCAGGCGGTCAAGCCCTCAGCCCGCCGGCGGGTCAGGCCGAGACGTGCCGGTCGGCGACGGTCAGGGCGTCGTCCAGCAGGGCCAGGCCCTCCTTCAGCTCCGCCTCCGCGATGTTGCACGGAGGGACCACGTGGGTGCGGTTCATGTTGACGAAGGGCCAGAGGCCCGACGCCTTGCAGGCGGCGGCGAATTCGGCCATCGGCGCGTTGTCGGCTCCAACGGCGTTGTAGGGGACGAGCGGCTCGCGCGTCTCGCGGTCCCGTACGAGTTCCAGCGCCCAGAAGGTGCCCAGACCCCGGACCTCGCCGATCGAGGGATGACGCTCGGCCAGCTCGGCGAGGGCCGGCCCGATCACGTTCTCGCCGAGGTGGGCGGCGTGCTCGACGACGCCCTCCTCCTCCATGGTGTTGATCGTCGCGACGGCTGCGGCGCAGGCCAGGGGGTGGCCGGAGTACGTGAGCCCGCCCGGGTACGGGCGTGTGGCGAAGGTCTCGGCGATCTCGGCGGAGATCGCGACGCCGCCGAGCGGGACGTAGCCGCTGTTGACGCCCTTGGCGAAGGTGATCAGGTCGGGGGTGACGCCCCAGTTGTCGGCGGCGAACCACTTGCCGGTCCGGCCGAATCCCGACATGACCTCGTCCAGGATGAAGACGATGCCGTAGCGGTCACAGAGCTCGCGCACGCCCGCCAGGTAGCCCGGCGGCGGGGTCATGATCCCGGCGGTGCCGGGGACGGACTCCAGGATGATCGCGGCGATGGTCGCCGGCCCCTCGAAGGCGATGGTGTCCGCGAGGTGGGTGAGCGCGCGGGCGCACTCCTCGGCCTTGGTGGTCGCGTGGAAGGGCGAACGGTAGAGGTACGGCCCCCAGAAGTGCACGACACCGGCGGCAGCCGTGTCGGAGGGCCAGCGGCGCGGGTCGCCGGTCAGGTTGATCGCGGCGGCGGTGGCTCCGTGGTACGAGCGGTACGTGGACATCACCTTCTGCCGGCCCGTGTGCAGACGGGCCATGCGGACGGCGTTCTCGACGGCCTCGGCGCCGCCGTTGGTGAAGAAGATCTTGTCGAGGTCGCCGGGGGTCCGCTGCGCGATGAGGCGTGCGGCCTCGGAGCGGACGTCGACGGCGAAACCGGGGGCCAGGGTGCAGAGCGTGGCCGCCTGCTCCTGGATCGCGGCGACGACCTTGGGGTGCTGGTGACCGATGTTGGTGTTGACCAGCTGGGAGGCGAAATCGAGGTAGCGCTTGCCGTCGTAGTCCCAGAAGTACGACCCCTCGGCTTTGGCCACGGCGAGCGGGTCGATCAGGGCCTGGGCGGACCAGGAGTGGAAGACGTGAGCGCGATCGGCGGCCTTGACGGTGGCGCCCGGGGTGACGTGAGGGGTCATGCGGTCACGCTAGAAGTGCGCAGGTGGGGAGGGATATCGGCGGACTGTATGGGGGTGGGGCGCGGGTCTCGGCAGTCTGTATGGGCGCGAGGGGCGCGGGGCGGGCCCGCAAGGCCCGACGCCTCCGCCAGGTGGAGGTGATTGACAGCAAACTGTCATCATGTCAGTCTGCTGTCATAGGCCGGGAACGGAACGGAACGGAACGGAACGGAACGGAACGGTCAAGGGCACGGCACGGCGGCGGCACCGGAGGCGAGCACGATGAGCGAGACGCAGCGCGAGACCCAGAGCGATATCCAGGGCAACGCGGGAATCCGGGCGGGGACCCGAGCGGCGACGGAGACCGAAACCGGGGCGGGAGCCGGAACCGGGTCGGAGATCGAGACCGGGACCGGTACCCCGCGCGCGGCGGAGCGGCGCCGGGTGGTCCACGTGGCCGTCTACGACACGTACGCCGACTGGGAGACGGGCCACACCACCGCGCACCTCACCCAGCGCGGCTATGAGGTCCGTACGGTCGGCTTCGCCGCCGACCGGCCCGTGACCACCATGGGCGGCATCCGCATCCAGCCAGACCTGGCCCTGACGGACCTCCGTCCCGAGGACTCGGCCCTGCTCATCCTGACCGGCGCCTCCTTGTGGGACACCGGGGACGAGCTGGCCCCCTTCGCGGCGAAGGCCGAGGAGTACCTGGCCGCCGGCGTCCCGGTCGCCGCCATCTGCGGCGCGACGGCCGGTCTGGCCCGGGCGGGCGTCCTCGACGGCCGCGCCCACACCAGCGCGGCCCCCTTCTACCTCGGCGGCCAGCCGGGCTACGCGGGCGCCGCGCACTACGTGGAGGCCGACGCGGTCACGGACGGCGACCTGATCACGGCGGGCCCGACGGAACCGGTGGCCTTCGCCCGCGAGGTCTTCGCCCGCCTCGGGGTGTACCAACCGGAGGTCCTCGACGCGTGGTACCGCCTGTTCCACGACTCGGACGCCAGCGCGTACCCGGTCCTGATGGCGGCATCCGAGTCGGGCGATGCGTAACCGTCCGCCGAGCCCGTCGAACGGCCCGGCAGGAGCCGGGGCCGCGGACGGTTCGGGAGCGGAAGCGGCTGCGGGAACGGGAGCAGGAGCCGGAACGGCCGAGGTCACGGCCGGGGCCGGGGCCGGGGCCGGGGCGTCGGCACCGTCCGGAGGTTCGGCCGCCGGGGCCGCACCCGGCGGGAGGGAAACCGCCGACGCCCGTTCCGGTGCCGACGCCCGTTCCGGTCCCGGGGCGGGGGCGGGGGCCGATGCCCTCCCAGCCCAGGCCCTCGCGTACCCCGTCCCCGAAGGGGTCGTCACCCGGGTCCGGCAGGACCTCCTGAGCCACACCGCCCTCGGGGTGTTCCGCCTCAACGGCCAGTTCCTCGCCGTGTCCGACGAGCTCGCCCGCCCGGCAGGGCTGACAGCGGCCTGGTGGCAAGTGCTCGGCGCCGTACTCCACGAGCCGCTCCCCGTCGCCGGCATCGCCCGGGCCATGGGCATCACCCGGCAGAGCGTCCAGCGCATCGCCGACCTGTTGGCCGCCGAGGGCCTCGCGGAGTACGTCCCGAACCCGGCCCACCGCCGGGCGAAGCTCCTGCGCCCCACGGAGGCCGGCCGCGCCGCCATCGCCCGGATCGGCCCTGGCCACGCCACCCTGGCCACCCGCCTCGCGGAGGCCTTGGGCGACGACGCCTTCGCGGAAACGGTCCGCGTCCTGCAACGCCTGTCGGCTGCCCTGGACACGTTGCCGCCCGTGCCGGACTCCCCTGGCCCCTAGAGACTTTGCCCGGGCCGGCCCGTGTCGCCGCTGTTCGTGTCGGCCCGGCCGGTGCGGCTCGTCCGGTGTCGGCCCGCTCTGCCCGTCAGGCCGGCTCGTCCCGTCCGGCTCGGCCCGTTCGAACCGACTCGTCTCATGTCGCTGACCGTCCAGGCGCCGGGACTCGCCTGCTCCTGGACCGCTCCCCTGCTCGAGGCCACTCCCGGCACGGTCGGGCTGGAGACCTCCACCGTCACCTCCGGTACCCCGCCGACCTGCTCGCCCGGGGGCCGCGGCACGCTGCGCCTGCTGCCCGACGGCACGCTGGTGCGGGAGCTCGAGGACGGTCCGGGGGCGCCGCTGTCCTACCGCCGGGAGTGATTATTTCGATGTCAATAAGCCTGCGCGCAAAGCTTGTTGCATCCGATGGAGCCGTCGCACACTGCGGCACATGGAGCCGTCGGAGGTAGTGGCACAACTGTGGGAGCGGATCGAGGCACGCGACTGGGACGGGGTGGCCGCACTGATCGCCGAGGACGCGGTGATCGAATGGCCGGTCAGCGGTGAACGCATCGTCGGGCGGGCCAACTTCCTCGCCGTCATCAGCGACGACGGCTACGCGGACGAGAGCTCCGTGGAAGTCCTGCGGATCCTCGTGGACGGCGATCTCGTGGTCACGGAGGTGGAGATACCTCAGGACCACGTCGTCTACCGCGCCGTCTCGTGGTGGACCGTGCGGGACGGCGAGGTCGTGGGCGCCCGCGAGTACTGGACCAGCCCCGGCCAAGACCCGGCCCCCCGCTGGCGCGCGGGCTACGTGGAGCCCCTCGCCGCATACCTGTCCGCGGACTGACCCGGCGACAGCGGCGGAAGAGGCCGTGCGGCAAAGGCCGTTGCACGCCCCGACGTGCCGGTGCGGCCAGCCACGGTTTCCGGTGCCCGGGTAGTCCCCGTCATACCTGAGAGCTACGCGCAAAGGCCGCTCTCCAGCGTGACGCCGGCCATGGGCTCTTGTTCCTAATTTCGTGACCAGAGAAGAACGCAGCACCACCCCCTCTGGCACGAACGAAGGAAGCGACCCATGTTCCGCCGCCCCACCGCACGTCCCGACGGCCGCCACCGCGGCCGTCCGCGCCGCACTCTGCTGGCCGTGCTCGTCGCCGCGGCGGTCGTGTTCCCCGTTTCCGCCGCAGCCTCTCCCCAGGCCCCCGCCCCCGCGCCCGCGGTGCTCGGGGAGGGCCTCTCCCTCCCCGCACGGTACGCCGCCCACCTCGGGAACCTCGCCGAGGCAGCGCGCATGGCCCAGGACGCCGGCCGGACAGGACGTGCCGGGAAGCTCCGGGCGATGGCCGCTGACGGCGCCGCCCGCTTCCTCGCCTTCGACGGCCGCGGTGAGGGCCGCGCGACAGAGGTGTTCGGCGACCTGGAGAGCGCGGACCGGGTCACGGTCCTGGTCCCCGGGTCGGACACCACCCTGGACACCTACCAGCGCTTCCGTGCCGGGGCGGTCGCCCTGCAGCAGCGGCTCCAGGCAGAGCACAGCCGCTCCGCCGTGATCGCCTGGCTCGGGTACGACACTCCCGGGACGGTCAGTACGACCGTCCTGACCACCGGCCGCGCGGACGAGGCCGCCACCGAACTCGGGTCCTTCCTGGCCCGCTTGGAGCGGATGACCGTCCCGGACACCCGTCTCTCGCTCCTGTGCCACTCCTACGGATCCGTGGTCTGCGCCCGCACCGAGACCGGCCCCAAGATCACCGACATCGCCCTGTTCGGCAGCCCGGGTACGGGGTCCGGCTCCGTCGCCGACCTGCCGACCCGCGCCCGGGTCTGGGCCGGCCGGGGAGCCGACGACTGGATCGGGGGCGTCCCGCACATGCGCCTCGGCGGCATCGGCTTCGGCACCGACCCGGTGGACCCGGCCTTCGGCGCGCAGCCCTTCGCGGCCGGCTCCGGCGGTCACAGCGACTACCTCAAGCCGGGCACCGAGTCCCTGAACAGCCTCGCCTCGATCGTGCTCGGCACCGCACCGGCCACGCCTGCGCCGCGGCCGGCCTCCACGACGACCACCCCTGCCCGGACCCCCCACCGGGCCGACGTCCGCCCCCGGACCCACAGCCACCCCTGGGCCCACAACCCCATCCCCATCCCCATCCACACCCGGACCGCCACCACCGCCCCGGAGGCTTCCCGTGCGTCTGCGTAAGCTCACCGCCCGCTGGTCCGCCCTCGCGGACCGCATCGACGCCGGCACCCCCGCCCACCGGGACAGGACCGTGGACGCCCTGCGGGCCTTCGCCATCATCGGCGTGGTACTCGGCCACTGGCTCGTCACCGCCCTTACGGCCGCCGACGGCGGCCTGCGCACCGCCAGTCCCCTGGCCCACATGAGCGCCCTGGCCCCCGTCTCCTGGGTGTTCCAGACCCTGGCCGTCTTCTTCCTGGTCGGCGGGCATGTGGCGGCCCAGGGCTACGAGTCGGCGCGCGGGCGCGGAGTCTCCTACGGCCAGTGGATCGCGCAGCGGCTGAGCCGGCTGTTCCGGCCGGTCTCCGCCGTCCTCGTCCTGTGGACGGTGGCGGCCGGCGGGATGCTGCTCGGCGGGGTCGGGACGGACACCGTCCACACGTTGCTCAAGCTCGTCCTCTCCCCCCTCTGGTTCCTCCTCGTCTTCGCCGTGCTCACCGCCGCCACCCCGCTCGTGGCCCGGCTCAGCCCCCTTGGGCCGCTGGCCGTGGTGGCCGTCGTCGACGTCTGGCGCTTCGGGCTCGACGGACCCGAGTGGATCGGCTGGGTCAACGTGGCCGCCGGCTGGCTGGTCCCCTACACCCTGGGCGCCGCCTGGTCCCGGGGTGCGTTCACCCGGCGTACCCCGGCAGCGCTGCTGCTGGGCGGCGCGGTCACCGCGGCGGCGCTGATCGTCTGGGGCGGGTATCCGGCTTCCATGGTGGGCGTGCCGGGAGCCGCGACATCGAACCTGAACCCGCCGACGCTCGCCGCCGTCACGTTCGGCCTGGCCCAGTGCGGGCTGGCGCTGCTGCTGCGGGAGCCGCTGGCCCGGGTGATGGGCCGCCCGCGGGCCTGGGCGAAGGTGGCCCTGGTGAACCTGTCCGCCATGACGATCTTCCTATGGCACCAGACCGCGATGATGGCCGTCACCTCCCTGGGACTGCTGGTCTCCACGGACCTGCCGGGACTGCACACGGTGCCCGACTCCGCGCAGTGGATCTTCGCGCGGATCCTGTGGCTGCCGGTGTTCGCCGCCGCGCTGGCCGTCTGCTGGGCGGCCTTCAGGACGTACGAACTGGCCGGCCCCAGCGGCAAGGGCCGTACACGGCAACGAACTTCCGGCTCTCCGGTCACCCCCTCGAGGATCGTCGCCAGGTCCGTGCCGGCTGTCGGGAAGACCGCCCCCGCCCCAGGCCCCGCCGACCCTGCCGGCCCCGGCGGGGTGGCCGCTGCCGAGGGAAAAGCCCATGCCTAGGCTGAGCGACGTGAACGAGCAGAGCGAGCTTCCGGCACCACGCGCCGGCACGGTCAGGACCAACGGGGCGACGGGTCAGGCCAGTCGACGCGTCAGGGCCTCGGCCCTGGTGCGCGGTGTGATCCGGGACCTGCTCGACCTGAAGTCCGATCCACTGCCGAAGATGTCCCGGCCCCACTGGCTGGCCTGGCTCCCGCATGTGACGCTCGGTTACCTGGGGGTGCTCTTCCTCTTCCTCACCAAGGCGCAGCTCGGGGATCACTACGGGGTCCACGGCGTCGCCCGGGAGGTGCCGTCGCTCATGGTCGGCGCGGCGGTGCTGATCGCCGTCCGGCGGCCGATGGCCGGGTACTGGATCGGCCTGATCGCGGCGGCCCAGATCGCCTGGTCCATCCACGACCACGTCGGGCAGGGACAGAGCTGGCCCTGGACGCCCGCCGGGATCTTCACCTTCGCCCCCGTGCTGCTGCTGGTCGCCCTGCGCGTACCGGCCCGGGTCACCGTCGGCGCCGTCTTCTTCGCCATCGCCGTTACGGGGCTGGCCGAGGCCTTGTTCAAGCCCGACCACAGCACCACCACCGCGGCCGGAACCGTCCTCCTCTTCGCGTTCACCGGACTCCTCGGCCACGCCCTGCGCTCGACGCGTACGGCCCGCACGAAGCTGGTCGAGCAGGAGACCCTGACCGAGGCCGAGCGCGCCCAGCGCACCCTGCTGGAGGAGCGCAGCCGGATCGCCCGCGAACTGCACGACGTCGTCGCGCACCACATGTCGGTGATCTCCATCCAGGCGCAGGTGGCTCCGTACCTCGTGGACAACCCCTCCGAGGAACTCAAGGAGAACCTCGCGGGCATCCGCGCGAACGCGCTGGAGGCCCTGACGGAGCTGCGCCGCGTGCTGGGCGTACTGCGTTCCGAGCACCCGGACGATCCCGCCGGTCCGCACCATCCTCAGCCCACGCTGGGCGAGTTGGACGGTCTCGTGGACAACGTGCGGGCGGCGGGGCTGGATGTCACCACCGCGATCGCGGGCATCCGGCGGCCGCTGGCCCCGGGCGTGGAGCTCACCGCGTACCGCATCGTCCAGGAGGCTCTGAGCAACTGCCTTCGTCACGCACCCGGTTCCCACGTGGAGGTCGGCATCGCCTACGGTCCGCGCGATCTGCACCTGTGCGTGGCCAACACCGCGCCCACCCGGCCGGCGCCCCCGTCGCCCGGCGCGGGACACGGGCTGCTCGGCATGCGGGAGCGAGCGGGCATGCTGGGGGGCGAACTGGCCGCCGGCCCGCGCCCCGGAGGGGGGTACGAGGTGAGCGCCGTCCTGCCGACGGCTCCGGCGGAACCGAGCTCCACCGGCTCGGCGACCGTCCCGGAACAGCCCGGCCCCAAGCAGCCCGGTCCGAAGCAGCCCGGTCCGAAGCCCGACGTGAAGAAGGAAGCATGACTGCGCCGATCAAGGTGATGATCGCCGACGACCAGATGATGGTCCGGCAGGGGTTCACCGTGCTCCTCAACGCCCAGCCGGACATAGAGGTCGTCGGCCAGGCCGTCGACGGCGCCGAGGCCGTCGCGAAGGTGGCCGAGCTGGCTCCGGACGTGGTCCTGATGGACATCCGCATGCCCGGCATGGGCGGCATCGAGGCCACGTCGCTGATCACGGCCACCCCCGGTTCCGCGGTGAAGGTGCTGGTGCTCACCACCTTCGACCTCGACGAGTACGTCTACGAGGCGCTGCGCGCCGGTGCCTCGGGATTCCTCCTCAAGGACGCCTCGGCGGATCAGCTGGCGGAGGCGGTCCGGGTGATCGCGGCCGGTGAGGCGCTCCTCGCGCCGAACATCACCAGGCGTCTGATCACCGAGTTCTCCCGGCTGGGAGCCCCTCGGGCGCCCTCGAAGACCCGGATCGAGGAGCTGACGGAACGGGAGACGGAGGTGCTGTCCCTGGTCGCCCAGGGCATGTCGAACGCGGAGATCGCCCAGCACCTGGTCCTCGCCGAGCAGACGGTGAAGACGCACGTGGGCCGGATCCTGGTGAAGCTGGGCCTGCGGGACCGCACCCAGGCCGCGGTGTTCGCGTACGAGACGGGTCTGATCCGTCCGACGGGCTACTGAGGCACCCCGGTAGTACTTGAGGGGGACCCTGGGATATCCCCTTCAGCGGCGACGCGGACGAGGGCGCGGCGCGCCTACCGTGGGGACCATGACCGAGACGACCTCCGGGGCGACCCCCCGGGCACCCGAGATGCGGCTGGCTTCGGGCCTGATGCAGGGCCTGCGCCAGGATCTGATCACCGATGCCTTCGCCTACCGTCCGCTGCCCCCGATGCGCGCGGACGGGCCGCTGACCCGGCGGCTCCCGAAGCGGATACGGGCCGAGGTGGTGTACCTGCCGCACGCGGCGGTGCTCGTGTCCGCGTTCTTCGTGGTCACCTTCACGTCCGTCACCGGTGGACTGTCCCAGGCCAGTGGCCTGGTGATGGGGCTCATGGCGGCCGCCCCGGTCGCGATGACCTTGGTGCGGCCCGTGGGAGCGTTCTGGGCCGCCGTCGCCGTCACCCTCGTCTCCTCGGTCGTCAACTCATGGGATTCCAACTGGCCCTGGTCGCCGGCGACGTTCGTCTCGTACCTCGCGACGGTGACCCTCGTGGCGATGCGGACCAGGCCGCGGACCGCCGCCTGGATGTGGCTGGTCACGCTGGCGATCGGCGTCGGAACGACCATCCTGCTCGGCCGCGGTCAGCCCCTCAACATCGGCCCGATGGCCTTCCTGTCGGCCATCGCCCTGCTGACGGTCAGCGTCCGCAACATCCGCAAGCAGGCGGAGCAGCAGGTCACCGCACAGCAGGAGGTCACGGCCGTCGAGCGGGACCGGCGGACGCTGCTGGAGGAGCGGACGACGATCGCGCGGGAGCTGCACGACGTGGTCGCCCACCACATGTCGGTGGTGGCCATCCAGGCGGAGGCAGCACCCTACCGCGTGAAGAATCCACCGCCGGAGCTGGAAGCGGCGTTCGTCACCATCCGGGAGAACGCGGTGGCGGCCCTGACGGAACTGCGCCGGGTCCTGGGCGTGGTCCGCTCCGCGGACTACGAGGCGCCCGACGCCCCGCAGCCGACGCTGGCCTCGCTCGACGGTCTGCTGGCCAACGTGCGGGAGGCCGGGCTGAGCGTGGACAAGACGGTGACGGGCGCGGTGCGGGAGCTGCCGCCGGGCGTGGAGCTGTCGGCGTACCGGATCATCCAGGAGGCCCTGAGCAACGCCCTGCGTCACGCGCCGGGCGCGGCGGCCGGGGTCGAGGTGTCGTACGTACTGGGCGGGTTGGGCATACGCGTGGTCAACGGGTTGGCGACGGGGAACGCGCGGCCCTCGCCGGGAGCCGGCCAGGGGATCACCGGGATGCGCGAGCGGGTGGCCATGCTGGAAGGCGAGATGACGGCCGGCGAGACGGCTGTCGGAGGGTACGAGGTGGCGGTGTTCATACCGGTGCCGACCAGCCACCCGGAGACGTCGAAGGAGTCGGCATGACGATCAGGGTGCTCATCGTCGACGACCAGATGATGGTCCGGGAGGGGTTCTCCGTCCTCTTGAACGCGATGGAGGGCATCGAGGTCGTCGGTGAGGCGGTGAACGGGCGGGAAGCCATCGCGCAGGTCGCGGCGCTCAGGCCGGACGTGGTGCTGATGGACATCCGGATGCCGGAGATGAACGGCCTGGAGGCGACCCGGGAGATCGTGGCCGCCGACACGGACGCGAAGGTGCTGGTCCTGACGACCTTCGACCTCGACGAGTACGTGTACCAAGCCCTGCGGGCCGGGGCCTCCGGGTTCCTCCTCAAGGATGCCTCGGCCCGCCAACTGGCCGATGGGGTCCGGGTGGTGGCCGCGGGCGAGGCGCTGCTCGCCCCCTCGGTGACCAAGCGGCTGATCACCGAGTTCTCGAAACTCTCGGAGACCCGGATGTTCATTCATGCCACTGGGGTCGGCGAGCTGACCGAGCGGGAGACGGAGGTGCTGGTGCTGATCGCGCAGGGCCTGTCCAACGCCGAGATAGCGGACCGTCTGATCATCGCCGAGTCCACGATCAAGACGCACGTGAGCCGGATCCTGGTGAAGCTGGGCCTGCGCGACCGGACCCAGGCGGCGGTGTTCGCCTACGAGGCCCGGCTGGTGATACCGGCCTGAGCAGGGTCGACAGCGCCGCGCCCCGCGGCCTCCCGGGAGGCGGTACCGGGCGGGGCCCCGGTCGGACGGGGCGCCGATTCCGCGGATCCCGAAAAGTTGTCCACAGCTGTGGACAATTTTTCGAGTGACGGGATGGCGTGGCTCAGATCGTCAGATCGCGTCGGCGCAGCGCGGTCAGGGCCGCCGCCAGGCAGAGCGCCGCGAGCGCGGTCAGCGCCAGCAGCGGCGTCCAGTCCAAGGCCTCGCCACCGGGCAGTTTGGGCAGGTGGGCGAAGGGCGAGAGGTTCAGGACCGCCCCGGGGAGGTTCAGCGCCGGGCCGACCCAGCCGAGCGCCAGTGAGGCCCCGGCCACCGCCCAGGCGGCCGGAGCGAACCGGGGGGCCACGCCGTACAGGAGCACGGCGACGGCCCCGACCAGCCAGACGGCGGGGAGCTGCGCGAGGCACGCCCCCACCGCCGGACCGATGTCCTCGCCGTGGCCCAAGCCCAGCCCGAGCCCCGCCAGCAGCAGGATCAGCGCCGAACCGCCGAAGGCGACGGCCAGATGACCGCAGGCCCAGCGCAGGCGGCCCACGCGGTGTGCGAGGAGCGGCTCCGCGCGCTGCCCCGCCTCCTCGGCATGGAGCCGCAGTACCGCCGAGACGACGAACAGCGCGGCCACCAGCCCGAGCAACCCGGCCATCGTCGCGAGGAAGGCGTCCGTGAGGACCGCCCGGCCGGCCTCGGCGGCGACGCCGCCCACCCCGCCCCCGACGCCAACGGCCCCGCCCCCGGCGTCCGCGCCGCCCATCCGCTCGATGAGCTCCCGGGTCTTCGCGTTGTCGCCGACCAGCTCGGCGGCCCCGTCGGCCATCGAGCCGAACACCGCACCGGCCGCCAGGAAGCCGAAGCTCCAGCCGAGCAGTCCGCCACGGTGCAGCCGCCACGCCAGTGCCCCGGCGCTACCGAGCCGCCCCCGCGCGGGGCCCGGCCGGGCCGCCAGGTAGCTCATGCCGAGGTCACGGCGGCCGGCGAGAACGTACGCCCCGGCCGACTGGGCCGCGACGGCCGTCGCGAACAGGGCGAGCACCCACCAGCGTTCGGCCGCGAAGGCCCGTACGTGCTCCAGCCAGCCCAGCGGCGAGATCCACGTCAGGGTGGACGAACCGCCCGCCGAGCCCGCGTCACCGGCGGCGCGCAGCACGAAGGCCGCGCCGAGCAGCGCCCCCGTGAGGCCCTTCGCCAGTCGCGCGCTCTCGGTGAGCTGCGCCGCGACGGCGGCCGCCGAGGCGAACAGCATCCCGGTCGCCCCGATGCCGAGCCCGAGGGCGAGCGCGCCGCCCGCACCCTGGCCCGCGAGCCCGGCCGTGACGAGCACGGCGACGAGGGCGTTGGCCGCGCAGGCCGCCAGGAGGGCGGCCGTGAGCGGTGCGCGGCGCCCCACCATGGCGGCCGACAAGAGTTCCTGACGTCCCGTCTCCTCCTCTTCGCGGGTGTGCCGGACCACGATGACGAGGCTCATGATCCCGGCGAGCAGCCCGGCGAAGATCCCGCCCTTCCAGGCGGTCAGGGCGCCGATCGAGTCGCCGAAGACGGGTCCGTAGAGGGCGCGGAGCGAGCCGTTGGAGTTCATCGTGGAGAGCAGGTCGCCCCGTTCGGCCGCCGTCGCGTACATGGAGGCGAGCGAGGACGGCAGGGCGAGCACCATGGCGGCCACGGCCAGGATCCAGACCGGCATCATGACGCGGTCGCGGCGCAGGGCGAGGCGCAGCAGGACGGCCGTCCCCGCCAGCGGCCCGTACCCGGCCACCGGGCGCCGACGGCCCGTCACCGGCAGGGCCCGGTAAGGGCGCTTGTCCGCCGCGAGCTGGTGGTTCGTCATCGGAGCGCCTCCGCCCGCTCGTCTTCGCGCGGCGCGTAGTGGCGCAGGAAGAGCTCTTCGAGGGTCGGCGGGGTCGACGTCAGCGACCGCACGCCCGATGCGGCCAGCGACCGCAGTACGGCGTCCAGTTTGTCCGTGTCGGCCTGGAGGCGGACCTTCGCCCCCCGCACCTCCACGTCGTGGACGCCCGGCAGGTCCGCGAGGCCGCCCGGCGGACCGGCGAGCTCGGCGCTGATCGACGTACGCGTGAGGTGGCGGAGCTCGGCGAGGCTGCCGGTCTCCACCGTGCGGCCCTTGCGGACGATGCTGACGCGGTCGCACAGCGTCTCGACCTCGCTGAGGATGTGCGAGCTGAGCAGGAGGGTACGGCCGGCGGAGCGGGCCTCGGCGACGCAGCCCTGGAAGACCTCCTCCATCAGCGGGTCGAGGCCGGAGGTGGGCTCGTCGAGGACGAGCAGCTCGACGTCGGCGGCGAACGCTGCGACGAGGGCGACCTTCTGCCGGTTGCCCTTGGAGTACGTACGCCCCTTCTTGGTCGGGTCGAGTTCGAACCGCTCGATGAGCGCGTCGCGACGGGCCCGGTCGATGCGGCCGCCGCGCAAGCGCCCGTAGAGGTCGATGACCTCGCCGCCGGAGAGGTTGCGCCAGAGGGTGACGTCTCCGGGTACGTAGGCGACGCGGCGGTGCAGCTCCACGGCGTCGGCCCAGGGGTCGCCGCCGAGCAGTTCGGCGGTGCCGGAGTCGGCGCGCAGCAGGCCGAGCAGGACCCGGATGGCGGTGGACTTGCCGGCGCCGTTGGGGCCGAGGAAGCCGTGGACCTCGCCGGTGGCGACCGAGAGGTCGAGTCCGTCCAGTGCGTGGGTGCGGCCGAACGCCTTGTGGAGCCCGGCGACGCTGATTGCCTTCGTCATGCTTCCGAACGTACGCTTCTTTCACAAAATTGTGAAGCTTGGAAATCGAGTAAAGTCGGGAGGGTGGCAGACGATGTGAGCGAGACGAGCGGCGCGGGCAGCGCGAGCGGTACGGGCAGCGCGAGCGGTAGGGGCGGCCCGGCGGGGAAGATCGGCGACGCGGGGCGGACCGGCGGCGTACGGCGGGACGACGAGGCCGTCTCCCGCTTCGTGGAGCGGTTCGCCGCGCAGCTGACCGAGGCGGGGATGCAGCGGATGGCCGCGCGAGTGTTCGCGCAGTTGCTCGCGAGCGACGGCGGCGCGATGACCTCGGCGGAGCTGGGCGAGGCCCTGCGGATCAGCCCGGCGGCGGTCTCGGGGGCCGTGGCGTACCTGACCCAGGTCAACATGGTCAGCCGGGAACGCGAACCGGGCTCCCGGCGCGACCGCTACGTCCTGCACAACGAGCTCTGGTACGAGACCTTCACCCGCCGGGACCAGATCCTCGTCCTCTGGGAGAAGACCCTCCGCGACGGAGCGGCCACCCTCGGCACCGACTCTCCGGCCGGCGCCCGGATCGCCGAGACCGCGGCGTTCTTCGAGTTCATGCAGGAGGAACTGCTGGGCCTGATGGACCGCTGGCGCACCCACCGCGCAACGCTGGACCTCCCGGCCCCCTGACCTGCCCGGGCCTCCCCGGGCCTCCCCGGGTCCACCGCCCCGCCGCGTACCCGCCCGCGCCCCGGGGCCGTTCCTCACGAACGGCCCTCACCGGCACGGGCGACTCTCCCCGCTCCCCGACGCGCCTCACGGCCCACGCCCCGGCCGCCACCTCATCCAAACGGCCGCCGCCACAGCCTGCGCGCCCACCCCAGCTCCCGGGTGTGCGGCTCCCAAAGGACGGCTCCGCGCCCGGGAGCGCCCATGAGCCACACCGCCCGCTTCGCGGCCGGATCGCGATCGCCGTCCGGCTCTGCCGAGGAGGGCGGTCGGGCCGACTGCGGCACAGCCGGGTCGGTACGGAACCACGCGCGCGGCGTCAGGACTCGCCGCCCCAGCGGCCCGAGCGTCAGCACGAACCGCCCCTCGCGGCCGCCGTCGCCCTCGCCCTGGCCCTGGCCCTCGACCGGCCCGTCGCCTCCGCCCTCCCCGTCCCCGTCCCCGTCCCCGTCCCCGTTCACGATCCCGGTCCCGTTCTTGCGTCCGTCCTCGTCCTCGTCCGCCCCCGCTTCCGGGCCCGGGCCCGGGCCCAGAACGAGCAGGGGTGCCGGCCCGCGCCCCGCGAGCACCTCGGCCTCGTACCGGGTCCACCGTGCCCCTGGGGCACCCAGGACGCGGCGGACGCACCTGACTGCGTGGAGCTCACGGAGGGCGACGAGCACCGGAAGGGCCAGCAACCCGAACAGCACCACCTTCAGCGGCGCCGGACGGGTGACCAGTGCCCCGATGAACGCGGGCCAGCACAGCACCGGCAGCACGCCGATCAGCACGGCGTCCTGCCGCCAGTCGCTGAGCGCGTCCCGCACGCCCGCCTCGTCCGGCGGCCCGTCGGACGGGCCCGGGCCGCCGTTCCCACCGCAGGACGACCCCACTGGGGCGGGCCGCACCGACGCGACGGGCAGACCGGGCAGAACCTGCAGATCCAACGGGTCCGACGGGTCCGACGGGTCCGGCAGCTCGGGCAGACCGGGTGACTCCGCCGAGCCGTACCGACCAGACCGGCCGGGCAGACCATGGAGGTCCGGCGGGCCATGCAGGTCCGGTGGCCCAGGCGGACCACTCAGGTCCGGCAGACCCGGCAGACCCCGCCGATCAGACCCCCCGAGCCCGCCCGACCCGCCCGACCCGTCCGACCCGCCAGGCGGCCTCATCGCACGCTCCCCGGGTCGGCCCCGCGCTCCGCCCCAGGGGCCGCCCCGGACTCCGCCCCGCGGACCGCCACGGTCAGCCGCCCGCTCAGCGCTGCGGCGGGAGCGTCAGGCCCCACGCCGCCGGGCGCAGGGTCCACGTACGGCGGCGGACCGGGCCGGTGACGGCGGCATCGGCGCGGTAGCGAAAGTCCGAGCCGGACACCGTCACGGTCGTCGCCCGCACCCGCACCACCCGGTCGTCCCCGCCCGGGCTCCCGGCCGGTCCAACGCCCACGCCCACGCCGACTCCCACGACGCCAAAGCTCTCGGCCAGCCCCCCGCCGGAGGCGCCCGCACCCCCGGTCCCGACCAGACGGACCTGGACGTCCGCCAGCCC
The DNA here is from genome assembly GCF_040611715.1 of Streptomyces sp. NPDC006544. Lineage (NCBI taxonomy): Bacteria > Bacillati > Actinomycetota > Actinomycetes > Kitasatosporales > Streptomycetaceae > Streptomyces > Streptomyces sp. NPDC006544. The sequence goes on from NZ_JBEXOV010000012.1 coordinate 44,585, forward strand.
GTCGCCCTCCCGCGCCGTCACGGTGACGTCCTCCACCAGCCGGTCCACATCCGCGATGACCACCCCGTCCGCCTCGACCCGCAGCCGGTGACCGTCGCCCGCGAACCCGCCCGAGGACCGGGAGGCCGCAGAGGCCGCCCCCGGCGGCCGGACGAGGGTGCGGACCAGCGAGCGGTACGCGCTCCACACCGACGGCCCGGCCGGCCGCGGCACGGGCCGTACCGACGGGATGCCGATCCCGCCCAGCACCACCCCGTCGCTGTCGTCGACCAGCAGGTCCCGCATGCCGACGGTCCCGTCCAGGACCGCCCGCGCGGCCGAGACGGCCGAGAGCGGCACGCCCAGCTGGCTCGCGAGTCCGAGCGACCCCGGCGGCCCCACGGGAATCAGCGCGAGGGCCCCTTCGCCCAGCGCCCGCTCCCGGTGCAGCAGGCCGACCGCCCGGACGAGCGCCCGGTCGTCGCCCACGATCACCGGCCTGCGATGACCCCGGCGGGCGAGAGCCCGCGCAAACTCCTCCTGCGAGTCCGGGAGGCAGATCTTCGCCGTGGCTCCCGCTGACAGAACATCTTTCGCGATTCGCACCGACTCGCCGTCAAGACGGCGGGCGACCGGGTCGACGAGCACGAGCAGGCCGCCTACCGGCGCGCCCGCATGGCTCATGGTGGGCTCTGGAGCCGACACCTCGGTCCTTCCTCGGGTAGCATCTTTGTGCAAGAGGCCCTTGCGCTATTGCGCCAGGGCCTTCGTCTATTCCGGGGTACCGGTCCGACGGCTCAGCCTGCGGTGTACATCGTCGTACGCCCCCTGACCTTGGACATGCCCCATCCGGAAGAGGTGTACGCCTGTGCCCGCTCTTGTGCTGCTCGGAGCTCAGTGGGGTGACGAGGGCAAGGGAAAGGCCACCGACCTGCTCGGTGGATCCGTTGACTATGTAGTGCGCTACCAGGGTGGCAACAACGCCGGCCACACGGTCGTCGTGGGCGACCAGAAGTACGCACTGCACCTCCTCCCTTCCGGCATCCTGTCCCCCGGATGCACCCCGGTCATCGGCAACGGCGTCGTCGTCGACCCGGCCGTCCTGCTCTCCGAGCTGCGCGGCCTCAACGAGCGCGGCATCGACACCTCCAAGCTGCTCCTCAGCGGCAACGCGCACCTGATCACGCCGTACAACGTCACGCTCGACAAGGTCGGCGAGCGCTTCCTCGGCAAGCGCAAGATCGGTACGACCGGCCGCGGCATCGGACCGACCTACGCGGACAAGATCAACCGCATCGGCATCCGGGTCCAGGACCTGTACGACGAGTCGATCCTCACCCAGAAGGTCGAAGCGGCGCTGGAGGGCAAGAACCAGCTCCTCGCGAAGCTGTACAACCGCCGCGCGATCGACCCGTCGCAGATCGTCGAGGAGATGCTCCAGTACGCGGAGCAGATCAAGCCGTACGTCGCCGACACCACCCTCATCATCAACAAGGCGCTCGACCAGGACAAGGTCGTGCTCTTCGAGGGCGGTCAGGGCACCCTGCTCGACGTCGACCACGGCACGTACCCCTTCGTCACCTCCTCCAACCCGACCGCGGGCGGCGCCTGCACCGGTGCGGGCGTCGGTCCGACGAAGATCAGCCGCGTCATCGGCATCCTGAAGGCGTACACGACCCGTGTCGGCGCCGGCCCGTTCCCGACCGAGCTCTTCGACGCGGACGGCGAGGCGCTGCGCCGCATCGGCGGCGAGCGCGGCGTGACCACCGGCCGCGACCGCCGCTGCGGCTGGTTCGACGCCCCGATCGCGCGCTACGCGACCCGCGTCAACGGTCTGACGGACTTCTTCCTCACCAAGCTGGACGTGCTGACCGGCTGGGAGGAGATCCCGGTCTGCGTCGCGTACGAGATCGACGGCAAGCGCGTCGAGGAGCTCCCGTACTCGCAGTCGGACTTCCACCACGCGAAGCCGATCTACGAAAACCTCCCCGGCTGGTCCGAGGACATCACCAAGGCCAAGACCTTCGCGGACCTCCCGAAGAACGCCCAGGCGTACGTCAAGGCCCTCGAGGAGATGTCGGGCGCCCCGATCTCCGCGATCGGCGTCGGCCCCGGCCGCACCGAGACGATCGAGATCAACTCGTTCCTGTAGGACCCGGCCTCCGGGCAGAACGCGAACGAACGTGAAAGGGGCGGTGCGCCGGACGGCGCACCGCCCCTTCCGCCTGCCCGGTCTCTCCGCGGGAAAGAATTTTCCCGAACCCGTCACATCCGTGGTCCCCCGTCCGTCAGTGCTGCAAGACGCCGACGCGAAGGAGAACCACCATGACGGACACCAAGGTCTCGCGGATGCCCGACCCGACCGCGATCGTCCCCGAGCTGAACGACATCAGCGCCGCGCTCTTCCGGGCCACCGGCAACCGCTCCGTACCGCGCACCACCCTCGGGCTCGTCCACCTGCGGGCCGGGCAGATCGTCGGGAACACCTACCTGACCGTCCTGAACACGGCGACCCTGCGCAAGGCGGGAGAGTCCGAGGAGCGGATCACCTCCGTCTCGTCCTGGATGGACTCCCCCTTCTTCACCGACGCCGAGCGGGCCGCGCTCGCCCTGCTCGAAGCGACCTTGCAGCCCGCCCCGCACGGCGAGGAGCGCGTGTCCGACGCGCTGTACGCCGAGGTCGCCCGGCACTACGACGAGAAGGCCCTGACCACCCTCACCATCGCGATCGGCCAGATCAACTTCTTCATCGCCCTGGCCGTCATCGGCAAGCCGAGGCCGGTCACCTCGCTGGCCGACCAGCAGTGGGACTGACGGGCCGAGCCCCCCGGGGCCGGTCCGGGCCGGTCCGGGCCGTCCGGTCCGGGCCGGCGCCGCCCTCCGCCCCGTGCCACCCTCCATGCCGCGTCGCGCCGCCGGCCGCTACCAGGCCAGTTGCGCGATCTCCTCCGCCACCACCGCGCACGCGTCCGCCGCCGGGTCGATGAGCGGGAAGTGACCGGCCCCGTCCAGCAGCGTGAGGCCCACCGTCTCCCCCGCCTGCGCGGCGGCCGCCACGTACGCCTCGGACACCTCCTCCGGCACCACGATGTCGGTCCGCCCCTGGACCACCACCGTCGCGATGCCCGTCGGGAGCAGCGCCGCCGGATCCGCGTACGGACGCCGTTCCCCGAAGGTCTCCGCGCCCCCCAGCAGTTGCGCCGAAGCGCCCCCGCACACCCCCAGCTCCTCCGCGACCGTGAAGTCCGCGATGGGGGCCAGCGCCACCACGCCGCGCAGCGGTGGCGGGGCCGCCAGTCGCCAGCCGGACGGGGCGTCGTACGGCAGCACGTGCCGGGCGGCCGCCCACAGGGCGAGGTGGCCGCCGGCCGAGTGGCCGGTCAGGACCGTCCGGCGGGGGTCGGCCTGCGGGAGCGCGGAGGCGGCCAGCCGCGGCAGGGCGTCGAGCGCGGCGGCCACGTCGTCGAAGGTGTCCGGCCAGCGGCCGGCGACGGGTCCCTCGGCGTCCTGGTGGGGCAGCGAACTGCCCCGGCGGTACTCGACGCTGGCGACGGCGAAGCCCCGGCGGGCCAGGAAGTCCACGAAGGGGGTGATGTGCTGCCGGTCGTAGGGGGCGCGCCAGGCTCCCCCGTGCAGGACGACGACCAGCGGAGCGCCGTGCGCGGGGCCGGCGGTGGTCCCGTCGCGCGGGGCGTAGAAGTCGACGACCTGGTCGGGGTGTTCACCGTAGGCGGCCGTCGCGTCGGGAGCCACGGGCGGGTGGGAGAAGGCCGAGGCCGCCTCGGCGGCGTCCCGTTCGACCGCGGGGTCCGTCATCGGCTCAACCTCCGGTAACGCGTGGGACAGGGGGGACAGATGTTCCGGTGATCCGGCAGAGCGGGACCGTATCAGGCCGGAACACGCCCGTCCGTGGCGGCCCGAGGCGATACGCGCGCGGGCGGGGCCGTCGCCCCGCCCGCGCGGTGATGTGACGTTTCGCTACCGGTTCACCCGAAAATGTGACCCAACGTGCGGGCCGCCCGCTCCGCGTCGGCGAAACCGACGTACAGCGGGGTGAATCCGAAGCGCAGGATGTCGGGGGCGCGGAAGTCCCCGATCACACCGCGGGAGATGAGCTCGCGCATGACCCCCGACGCGTCCTGCGTGCGCAGCGAGACCTGGCTGGCACGGTGGCCGTGGTCGGTGGGCGTGACCACCTCGACAGCCCCCGCCGGGACGTACGCCGCCACGCAGTCGAGGAAGAAGTCCGTCAGCGCGAGCGACTTCGCCCGTACGGCTTCGACCGGGACCCCGTCCCAGGCGTCGAGGGCCGCGTCCAGGGCGAGCAGGGACAGGATGTCCGGAGTGCCGACCCGGCCCCTGGCCACGCCCTGCGCCGGCTCGTAGGAAGGGGTCATCGCGAACGGGTCCGCGTGGCCGTTCCAGCCGGGCAGGGGGGAGTCGAAGGCGGACTGGTGGCGGGCGGCGATGTACAGGTACGCGGGGGCGCCGGGGCCGCCGTTGAGGTACTTGTACGTGCAGCCCACCGCGAGGTCGACGCCGTGCGCGTCGAGGTCGACGGGCAGGGCCCCTGCCGTGTGGCACAGGTCCCAGACGATCACCGCGCCGGCCGCGTGGGCGGCCGCGGTGAGGGCGGGGAGGTCGTGCAGGCGGCCGGTGCGGTAGTCGGCGTGGTTGAGGAGGACCACGGCGGTGTCGGGCCCCATCGCCGCCGCCGCGGTGGCCGGGTCCACCGGGGTGACCGTGAGGCCGGTCATCCGGGCCGCCGACGCGGCGATGTACCCGTCGGTCGGGAAGGTGGCGGCGTCCACCAGCAGCCGGGTCCGGCCGGGCCCCGCCAGGCGGGCCGCGCCGACCAGGGCCTTGAAGAGGTTGACGCTGGTCGAATCGCCGACGACGACCTGTCCGGGAGCGGCGCCGACGAGCGGGGCCAGCCGGTCGCCGATCCGCTCGGGGGCCGTCCACCAGGGGGTCTCGCCCTCGCTCCAGGAGCGGATGAGCTGATGGCCCCACTGCTCCGTGACGACCTCCGCGACGCGTGCGGCGACCGTGGCCGGGAGCGCGCCGAGACTGTTGCCGTCCAGGTAGACGACGCCCTCGGGCAGCGTGAAGCGTGCGCGGAGCCCGGCCAGCTCGTCGGCGGCGTCCAGCTCCGCGGCACGCCGCGCCCGGACGTCGGACGCGAGGGCGTCGGACGCGAGGTCCCCGGACGTACGACCGTCGGACGTGGGGGTGTCAGACATGGCTGCGCGCCGTCCACAGTTCCGGGAAGACGTTCTTCGTCGCGCGCTTCTCGAGCCAGGCCACGCCGGCCGAGCCGCCGGTGCCCGTCTTCGCGCCCATCGCCCGGCGGGTGGCCACCAGGTGGTCGTTGCGCCAGCGCCAGACCAGTTCCGCGACGTCCGTCAGGACCTCGCCGAGGCGGTGCAGGTCCGTGTGGGCGTCCGGGTCCGCGTACAGGGAGGTCCAGACGGCCTCGACGTCCGGCGAGGGCTCGTAGCGCTGCGCGAGGTCGCGGTCCAGGACGGCCTGCGGGACCGCGAGGCCGCGGCGGGCCAGGAGGCGCAGGACCTCGTCGTAGAGGCTCGGCTCGTGGAGCGCCTTCTCCAGCTCCGCGTGGACGCGCGGCGCGCCGCGGTGCGGGACCAGCATGGAGGCGGACTTGTCGCCGAGCAGGAACTCCATCCGGCGGTACATCGCCGACTGGAAGCCGGAGCCCTCGCCGAGGGCGGAGCGGTAGGCGTTGAACTGGCCGGGGGTGAGCTGTGCGAGGGGCCGCCAGGAGGAGTTGAGGGCCTCCAGCTCGCGGAGGGAACGTTTCAGCGCATCCATCGCGACGGGCAGGGAGTCCTCGCGCAGCGCCTTCGCCGCGGTCTCCCACTCGTGGACGATGACCGTGAACCACAGCTCCATGACCTGGGTGGTGACCAGGAAGACCATCTCGCCGGGGTCGTCCGACCGCAGCTGCTGGAGGTGGGTGAGGACGTCCGCCTGGACGTAGTCCTCGTAGGGGGTCGTGCCGGCGAAGTCGAGGTTCGGGGTGTCCGAACCGCCGTCTCCGGAGGCATCAAGGGCGTGCGACATCGCTGTCTCCTCGATACGTGCTTCCGGGTAGCGGTCCGCTCCTTCCGGTGAGGTGAGTGGAGCTCCGGTCCCCTGTCCGCATCATAGGACCGACTTCCGGCAGGGCTTCAATAGTGAGTGGGGTACGTCACATTCCGCGAGCGGGCGGGTCCGGTCAGGGACCCGCCCGCCCGTCCGGGGGAACGCTTGCGCACGGCCCCCGGATCCGGGCCTACGGACCTCAGACCGCGAGGACGTCCGCGGCCGTCTCGGAGGAGTCGCGCAGGAAGGTCGAGCAGCGCTCGTACTCCTCCTTCTCCTCGATCGCGCCGGCCGCGCGGGCCAGGGCGTTCAGGGCGCGCAGGAATCCGCGGTTGGGCTCGTGCTCCCACGGCACCGGGCCGTGCCCCTTCCAGCCCGCGCGGCGCAGCGCGTCGAGGCCGCGGTGGTAGCCCGTGCGGGCGTACGCGTACGACTCGACCGTGCGGCCGGCGGCGAAGGCCTCGTCGGCGAGGAGCGCCCAGGCGAGGGAGGAGGTCGGGTGCGCGGCCGCGACCTCGACGGCGGGGGTCCCGGCGGCGATGGCCGCGCGGCCCGGCTCGTCGGGGAGGTGGGTGGGGGCGGGGCCCCCGAGCAGGTTCTGGTGAATGGACATGCCCACAGTCTGCGGGATCGGGACGCGGGACAGCGCGGCACGCGGCATGCGGGAAGGGCCCGGCCGCGCCGTCCGGGGACGGCGGGGCCAGGCCCTTCCTCACAGCTCACAGCTCAGGGCTCAGGGCTCAGGGCTCACGCCTCACGGCTCGAAGCCCGGGACATGAGGCCGCGGGCGACTACTTGAGCTTGGTGCCCGTGGAACGCAGGTTCGCGCAGGCCTCGGTGACGCGCGCGGCCATGCCGGCCTCGGCGGCCTTGCCCCACGTGCGGGGGTCGTACTTCGACTTGGTGCCGACCTCGCCGTCGACCTTCAGGACCGCGTCGTAGTTGCGGAACATGTGGTCCACGACCGGGCGGGTGAAGGCGTACTGGGTGTCGGTGTCGAGGTTCATCTTCACGACGCCGTTCTCCAGCGCGGTGGCGATCTCCTCGGCCGTGGAGCCCGAGCCGCCGTGGAAGACGAAGTCGAACGGCGAGGACTTGCCGTACTTCTCGCCGACGCCGGCCTGGAGGTCCTTGAGGAGCTCGGGGCGCAGGACGACGTTGCCCGGCTTGTAGACGCCGTGCACGTTGCCGAAGGAGGCGGCCAGCAGGTAGCGGCCCTTCTCACCCAGGCCCAGGGCCTCGGCGGTGCGCAGCGCGTCGTCGACGGTGGTGTACAGCTCGTCGTTGATCTCGTGGCTGACGCCGTCCTCCTCGCCGCCGGTCGGGGTGATCTCGACCTCGAGGATGATCTTCGCGGCGGCGGCCTTGGCGAGCAGCTCCTGGCCGATGGCCAGGTTGTCGGCCAGGGTTTCGGCGGAGCCGTCCCACATGTGCGACTGGAAGAGCGGGTTCAGACCGCGGGCCACGCGCTCGGCGGAGATGTCGAGCAGCGGGCGGACGTAGCCGTCCAGCTTGTCCTTGGGGCAGTGGTCCGTGTGCAGCGCGACGGTGATGTCGTACTTGGCGGCCACGATGTGCGCGAACTCGGCCAGGGCGGCGGCGCCGGTGACCATGTCCTTGTTGTACTGGCCACCCAGGAACTCCGCACCACCCGTGGAGATCTGGATGATGCCGTCGCTCTCGGCCTCCGCGAAGCCGCGCAGCGCAGCGTGCAGGGTCTGGGTCGAGGTCACGTTGATGGCCGGGTAGGCAAACTTGCCTGCCTTCGCCCGGTCGAGCATCTCGTTGTAGACCTCGGGGGTTGCGATGGGCATCTGTCCGCTCCTTGGATGTGCGGGGAGTGTGCTTATTGCTGGCCCTGACCTGGGTCGACGTTGCCGTCGTGGCCATCTTTCCAGACTCCCGGGCCCACTCCACCTCGGCGGCGGCGCAACAGCAGTGCGGCCGGGTGGAGTGTTTCACGTGAAACACTCCACCCGGCCGAAAAAGAGCAGGTCAGCGCCTTCTCTCGGACTCCCGGGACCTAAGTCGCCCGTCGTCCGAAGGAACGGACCGGCGTCTAGGAAAGGCCGAGATCGTCCAGCTGGTAGCCCGTGAGGTAGGGCAGGCCGGCCGCGGCGATGGCGTCGGCCGCACCGCGGTCCACGATCGTGGCGACGGCGACGACCTCGCCCCCGGCCTCGCGGACGGCCTCGACGGCGGTCAGCGGGGAGCCGCCGGTGGTAGAGGTGTCCTCGACCACCAGGCAGCGCTTGCCCTTCACGTCGGTGCCCTCGATGCGGCGCTGCATGCCGTGCGCCTTCTGCGCCTTGCGGACGACGAAGGCGTCCAGGCGCGCGCCGCGCGCGGCGGAGGCGTGCAGCATCGAGGTGGCGACCGGGTCGGCGCCCAGGGTCAGTCCGCCGACGCAGTCGAACTCCAGGTCGGCGGTGAGGTCGAGCATGACCTGCCCGACCAGCGGGGCCGCCTCGCCGTCCAGGGTGATCCGGCGGAGGTCGATGTAGTAGTCGGCCTCGCGGCCGGAGGAGAGGATCACCTTGCCGTGCACGACGGCCTTGTCCTTGATCTGCTGCAGAAGCTCATCGCGTACGTCACTCATGGGCATGAGCTTAATTGCGGGCTATCCGAGCCGCCGCCAGCTCCACGTCGTGGAGATCTCCAGCGGGTCCACCGGGGTCACCAGCTGCGGCAGGGTGTTCAGGCCGTTCGGCGGCCCGGACTGCGGCTCCACGCAGACGGCCTCGGCTTCCTCGTCGTAGACGACCACCCATTCGGAGCGGCTGGTGACCTTCAGCTCCAGCGCGTCGGGCCAGGTCAGGGTGACGTCGACCCCGTAGGGCATGCCGAAGCAGTCGTCCCACGGGCCGGGCCGGGGGTCGATGCGGTTGCCGGTGGGGAGGTGGTCCTCGCCCCGCTCCTCCTGCCAGCCCGCTGCGAAGTCGATGCGGACGTCGGCCCCGCCGGCGCCGAGGTTGCGCCGGAACCAGGGGTGCCAGCCGGCCTGCGCCGGGAAGGAGTCCTCGTACGTCTCGATCCCCAGGGTCAGGGTCAGCCCGTTCTCGCCGAGCTCGAAGAGCTGGGTGACCACGCCCTCGTACGGCCACGGGTCGGCGAGCCGGTAGGTGAACGCGGCCTCGGTGTCGGTGGCGCGGGCGAGTCGCCAGGCGGCGTCGCGGCCGAAGCCGTGGATGGCGTGCGGCGGCTGGTTCTGCGGGAGTTGGTGGAGGGTCGCCCCGTCCTGGAACTGCCCGTTCCTGGTGCGGCCGCACCAGGGAACCATCGGGAAGGAGCCGTAGTGGGCCCCCTGCCGCAGCAGTTCCGTCCCGTCGACGCGCAGACTGCTGATCCGGCAGCCGTTCTCCTGGTCGATGGTCACCTCGGCGCCGCCGGCGCGCAGTTGCGTACTCATGGCTTGACCTTAGTAGGCCCGGCGGGTCAGCGACGGCGGCGCAGGGCCCGGCCCAGGAGGACCGCCGAGGCCACGGCCACGGCGACGGCCGGGGCGAGCCAGCGGAGGTCGGCGTTCGCGACGGCGGAGGCGGGCGCGGGGACCGGGGCGTAGCGGCCGCGCGGGGGGGCGTGATCCACCTCCTCCGCGCTGCGGCCGATCATCGTGCGCCGGGCGTGCGCGGCCTCGGCGGGCGGGCGCGGCGGGCCCCCGAGGTCACCGAGCTCGGCCATGCCGTCGAAGGTGCCTTCCAGGAAGGGGTCCAGCGAGGGCGGCGGGACCTCGGTGTCGAACACGGACGCGGTGATCTCGGTGATCTCGCCGGCGTCGTCGGGCCCTTCGTCGTCCGGGTCCTCGGGCTCCTCCTCGGACTCGGACACGACGTCGCCGGTGATCGCGTCGCGCGCTGCCCGGTCGCCGGGCCGTTCGCCGTCGGACGGCCCGTCGGGCGCGCCGGCGGCCTCGTCGGCGCCACCGGCCTCATCGGCACCATCGGCCACGCCGGCACCGTCGGCCCTGCCGGCGGGCGGCCCGTCGTCGACCGCCAGTGCCGCGAGGTGCCCGGCGGCCCGGTCCAGGAGCCGGTGCGCGGTGGTGGCCGCGGCCTCGGGGGTGAAGCCGGCGGCGCGGCCGTCGGCGGCGCCCTCCCCGGTGAACTCCAGCCGGGTGCCGCCGTCCGCCTCGGCCAGCCGGAGCGCGAGGGTGAGCTTCACGCTGCCGCTGCCCCGCACCTCCGCGCCCTCCCCGTCGACCACGAAGTGGTCGGGGTCCCGCTCGGTGACGGACAGGGACCCCCGGTAGGTCACGGTGTGCCCGCCGACGCGCACCTTGAGCCGGCCGGACAGCGGCCCGGCGCCGGTCTCGGCGGCCTGCTGGAGCCCCGGCACGCAGCGCGCCACCCGGGCGGGGTCGCGCAGCACGGCGCGGACATCGGCGGCGGGGACCGGAACGAACACCTGATGCTCCATGCGGTCGAGCCTACCGATGCGGCCGCTTCCCGTCAGTGAGGCGGCGAAGCCGGGTCTAAGGGCTGTCGCGCAATCCCCGGTGGGTCAGCGCACGGCGTCAGATGCGGTGCATCGCAGGGCGGAGGAGCGCCCCCATATTGGGCGTATTCGGGCGTTCCGACAACGCGGCGAGGTGCCGTAGCTGGCGTCGTGCGCCCGCCGGGGATTGCGGGACAGTCCTTAGGAGTACCGCGGGTGCGGCAGGGTGGACGGCGGGAGGCCGGGGACCCGGGTGCGTTCCGCGTCGCGGGCGGCGTCGTCGAGGGACCGCGCGGAGAGCGAGCGCAGGGCGGGCGTGTCCCGGTCCACGCGCAGCGCGGGGACGCGCTCGCGGGCGGCGAGGACGAAGCCCCAGTCCTGCGGGGGCGCGGCCCCGGCGCCCGCGCCGAGCACCCGGTCGGGGCCCGCGGCGTAGCCGGAGAGACGTCCGCCCGTGCTGTAGGGGACGGTGCGCAGGCCGGCCGCGCGCAGGGTGGCCTCGACGGTCCAGAACGAACGGGCCCGGGTGGCCAGCGGTCCCGCGTGGACGGCGAGCCGTCCGCCGGGGCTCAGGGCCCGGCCGACGAGCCCGTAGAACTCCTGGGAGTACAGCTTGGTGCTGGGGGTGATCCCGGGGTCGGGCAGGTCGGAGACGATGACGTCGAAGCGGCGCCGGGCGGCGGGTCCGCGCAGCCAGCGGAAGGCGTCCTCGGTGACGACCCCGAGGCGCGGGTCCTCGTACGCCCGGCCGTTGAGCGCGGAGAGCATCGGGTCGGTGCGGGCGAGCCGGACGACTCCGGGGTCGAGCTCGATGACGGTGACGGAGGAGACGTCCCGGTAGCGCAGGATCTCCCGGGCGGCGAGGCCGTCGCCGCCGCCGAGGATCAGGACCCGGCCGTGCGGGCCGGTCATGGCGGGGTGGACGAGGGCCTCGTGGTAGCGGTACTCGTCGTAGCCGCTGACCCGCAGGCGGCCGTCGAGGAAGAACTCGAGGTCGCGCGGGGAGCCGGTCGCGGGGCCGGTCAGGACGAGCTCCTGGACGCCGGTCTGGACGGCGACCCGGACCTCGGCGCCGTAGACGGCGCGGCGGGCGACGCGTTCGAAGTCGTCGGCCAGGACGGTGGCGCAGCCGAGGACGACGAGGACGCAGATGTTGCCTGCGACGAGCAGCCGGCGGGCGCGCCGGCTCAGATCGCGGCGGAAGAGCCACAGGACGAGGCCGCCGCCCACGACGGCGTTGACGGTGCCGGTGAGCAGGGCTCCGGTGAGCTGGCCGAGGAGGGGCAGGAGCAGGAACGGGAAGGCGAGGCCGCCGACGAGGGCGCCGACGTAGTCGGCGGCGAACAGGTCGGCGACGGCGCCGCCCGCGTCCTGTCTGCGGATGCGCTGGATGAGGACCATCAGGAGCGGGATCTCCGCGCCGATGAGCACGCCGATGGCGAAGGAGAAGGCGACGAGCGCGGGCCGGGACTCCCCGAGCCAGGCGAAGGTCGCGTAGAGCGCCATGGCGGAGAGCCCGCCGAGGAGCGCCAGAGCCGACTCGATGGCGGCGAACCCGAAGGCCGGGCGGTCGCGCAGCGCCTTGGCGAGCAGGGAGCCGACGCCCATGGCGAAGACCATGACGGACAGCACGACCGACGCCTGGGTGACGGAGTCACCGATGAGGTACGAGCCGAGGGCGAGCAGCTCCAATTCGTACACGAGCCCGCAGGCCGCGCAGATGAACACGGTGGCCAGGACGAGGAGCCGGCCGGTCCGCGGCCGTACGGGCAGGGCGGCGGGGAGGCGGCCCGCACCGCGCGGTTCCGGAGCCGGGAGCACCCCGCGCGGGGCGGAACGGTCGATCATGCAGCGAACCGTACGTTATCGCCCGCTCGCATCCAGTCACCCACATGGGTGTAAGTGGCGTACTGGTTAGGGCAGTTGGCGTAACGGCTCGGCAGCGCGGCCTAGATGAGCGCCGGCGACCCGCCGGCGGAGGCTCCGGTGGGAGCTCCGGCAGGAACTCGGGCGGGAACCCCCGCTCGGGCGCCGGCCCGGCCCTCGGGGCCGCCGGGGTCCGCCGCGCCGCCGGGGTCCGCCGCGCCGCCGATCGCGGCCGCGCCCGCGCTCGCCGCCCCCGCCTGGCCCGCCGGGCCCATGCGTACGCCGACGCGGGTGCGGGTGGCCACCAGCTGCCCTTCCTGCGGGTAGGCGTGCCAGGTCCGCCACCGCACCTGGCCCTCGTAGCGCTGCGCGAGCATGGCGGTGAAGGCGTGCGGGCTGCCCGGGAAGGTCCCGGCGAGCCCGTTCGGGTGATCCGCGACCAGCGCGAGCAGTTCCTGTGCCCGCCCGGCGAAGGAGCCGCGCGAGAGGGTCTCGACCCGCGCGGCGAACTCGTACTCCCAGTCGCCGACCCGTTTGGCCACGCCCAGCGGCAGCGGTGTGCTGCTCCCGGGCATACAGGCGACGGTCTCCGAACAGAGCACGTCACCCTCTTCCAGGAGCACCTGATGAGAGGCCCCCAGCAGGCGCAACTCAACTTTGGCGCCCGCCAGTTCGAGATTCAGTACGGCCAGGGCGGGCAGCCGCTCCCTCCCCAGGGCCCAGGCGAGGTCGGCGGCACGCGTGTCGGTATAGGTGGTCTGGAGGGTCGTGAGCATGAGTCGGCTCCGCAAACACGCGAGGGAGATGGGCCGGGGCCCGCCAGCGGTGGTCAACGGGTGGGGGACACCGGCACGGGTCCACAGGAAGTCCCGGGAGGTCCGGGGACTGGTCTACTCAACCGAGGGAATCATGAAAGGCACGGCACTCACAGCGTTTTTACCCAACTTGACGGGGTTTACATCCCCTCGGGGGCTACCCGGTTCACGTGTTCAACCACATGCCGCCCGTACGCCGTAATACGCGGTGGGAACGCCCGAACAAGAAGACGCCCGAGGGAAGTTGTCCCCGCCGGGCGCCTCACGTACACGCAACCGCGCTGCCCCGTGTCAGCTCGAACCGCATCCTCCGCCGCCGCCGCACGAGGAGGACGAACCGCACGAGGAGGAAGAGCCGCAGGAGGAGGAAGAGCCGCAGGAGGACCCCCCATCACCGCCGCCGGCCCACCAGCCGCCGCCACCGCCGCTGTCCCCGCCGCTGCCGCTGCCGCCGCCCCCGCCGCCGGTCTTGACCACCGTCAGGACGATCGCCACGACGACGGCCACAAAGATCACTGCTCCGAGAACCATCTCCTCGACCCCCTCTTCGCCCCCGGTCCGCCGGGGTGCGGGAGCTGGATGTCCCGCGTGCAGGGGGAATGCCCGGAGCACGCGCGGCCCAAAGCACACTTGAGCAAGTCCAGAGCTTCCGCGCAGGATGGCGGCCATGAGCGCTCCCGTGACCGCACCCGCAAGCAGCAACGGCCCCGACCGCCCCTTCCTGAACCGCCGCCTGGCGGCCTTCGGCACGACGATCTTCGCGGAGATGTCGGCGCTGGCCACCGCCACCGGATCGATCAACCTCGGCCAGGGCTTCCCCGACACCGACGGCCCCGCCGAGATCGCGGAAGCCGCGGTCCGCGCGATCCGCGACGGCAGGGGCAACCAGTACCCGCCGGGCCCCGGCGTCCCCGAACTGCGCCACGCGATCGCCGCCCACCAGCAGCGCTTCTACGGCCTGACCTACGACCCGGACACCGAGGTCCTCGTCACCGCGGGCGCCACCGAGGCCATCGCGGCCTCCCTCCTGGCCCTCCTGGAGCCCGGCGACGAGGTCATCGCCCTGGAGCCGTACTACGACTCGTACGCCGCCTGCATCGCGATGGCCGGCGCCGTCCGCGTCCCGCTCACCCTGCGGGCGCCCGGTTTCCGCCTCGACGTGGACGCGCTGCGCGCCGCGGTGACCCCGCGGACCCGGCTGCTGCTCCTCAACACCCCGCACAACCCGACGGGCACCGTGCTCACGTCCGCGGAGCTGGCCGCGATCGCGGAGCTGGCCGTCTCCCGCGACCTGCTGGTCATCACGGACGAGGTGTACGAGCACCTGGTCTTCGAGGGCACCCACACCCCGCTGGCGGCCCTGCCGGGCATGCGGGAGCGCACGGTCACGATCTCCTCCGCCGGCAAGACCTTCTCCTTCACGGGCTGGAAGGTCGGCTGGCTGACGGGGACGCCGGAGCTGGTCACGGCGGTCCGCTCGGCGAAGCAGTTCCTGACGTACGTGTCCTCGGGGCCCTTCCAGTACGCGATCGCGGAGGCGCTGGCCCTGCCGGACGCGTACTACGACGGCTTCCGCGCCGACCTGCAACGCAAGCGCGACCTGCTCGGCGACGGGCTGCGCGCGGCCGGGTTCGAGGTCTACCAGCCCCAGGGCACGTACTTCATCACGACCGACATCACACCCCTCGGCGAGAAGGACGCCTACGCCTTCTGCCGTGACCTCCCCGAACGCTGCGGTGTCGTCGCCATCCCCAACTCCGTCTTCTACGACGACCCCGACGCCGGCCGCAGCCAGGTCCGCTTCGCCTTCTGCAAGCGGACGGTTGTGTTGGAAGAGGCGGTTGAGCGCCTCGGTCGGCTGGCTCACTGAGCGCGAGCCAGATGGACGTGCAGGCACAGGGCCCGGCCTTTCAGCCGGGGCCCGTGCTGTACGGGAACTACGAGCTACTCGGTGTCCTTGGGGTGCCGCGTGGATGCGTAGACCAGGATGACGGTCAACGTCTCGGGGCTGACCAGGTAGCGCACGCGGCCGCCACTCGTAACCTCGAACTCCCATTGCTCCAGCGCCGAGCCCTTCCACTCCTTGGTGGCGAGCCTCCCGCGTAGCTGGTGCTGACGGTTCCAGTTGTCACGCGACAGCGGGTCGGCGCGCAACGCCTCCAGGCATCTGTGGGCGCTGGGCAGCGCCACGCGACACAGCTCCTCCCAGCCGGTCACCGCCTCCGTGGCCCCGAAGACCACGTTCCAGCCGCTCAGGGGTGGAACACTGACACGATCGCCCTTCTTGGGGCTCACCCGCTCACCTCGACCGGCCCCAGGTCATCCCCGCCGAGCGGACGCAGAGCTTCCTTGAGCTGCTCCGGATCAGCGTTGATACGAGCCGTCGCCCTCCAGGACACCAGCGCACGGTGCACGGCCTCCCGGGCACCCAGCTCTGCCGCATCCGAAAGCGCTTCCAGGAGCTCCACGGTGAACGCGCGCATCTCTTCGTCGTCCAGGTGCCGCACCCACGGGAAGACCTCGGGCAGGGCCAGCAGAAGCGACCGGGCCCCGTCATCGTGCTTCATGAGCGCGAGGAAGAGCCGTGACGCCGTCGTGAGGTTCTCCTCGGTGCGTTCCGCATGCCGCGCGGTCGTCAGCACCATGTCGGGTGCGTCCCGATGTGTGACGCGCAGAGCACCGAGGGCAGCGGCCCGGGCGGCTACGGCCTTCGGGTTTCTCGACAGATCCGTGAACGAAACCGACTCGGGCTCGGCTCCCAGGTAAGCAAGGCTCATACTCAGACTGTACTCAGATCGTGGTCTGATTTCCAGTGCTGAGTGAATGCTCCGAGGACGCTCAAACCAGCCTCAGCATGTCGACGGGGAGGCACCTGGATGGTCGTCTGGGTCGGCGGGACCTTCATCGCGGCGCCGGAACGTGCTAGGGGTGCCTGGGACAGCCGAGGACGGCCCGCATGAAATTCGCCCGACCCCTCCGCGCGCTCCTTGCCGTGTCACGCTGCCGCCGAAGATCCGTGACCGAGCCCGCGGTTCCGGGCCCGCGCCCGCCCGCCCCCGCGCGGCCGGGCCGCCCCCGGGGCCCCGCCCTCGTAGTGTTCCTCCGTACGCACGCCACACGAGGGAAGTCGGGATACATGGCCACCGTGTCGAGCGGCACGCCGGGCGGCGCGACAGGCGACACCGCCGGCCGGACGCCGGACAGCAGCACGGCGGGCGGCACCGGCGGCACGCCGGAGGCCGCCCCGGACGGCATACGGTCCCCTCGCGGGCCGGCCCCGGGCGCCCTCGTCGCGCTCGGCGTGTTCGCCGCCGTGCGCGGGCTCGGGGTGCTCGTGGTCGCCGCCCTGGCCTGGTGGACCGGGCGGAGCCCCGTGCGGCTGCTCGGGGAGTCCTGGGACTCGGTCTGGTACCTGCGGATCGCCGAGTACGGCTACGGGCGGACGCAGATGTACCCCGGCATCGGCTCCCTGCAGAGCGATTCCGCCTTCTTCCCGCTCTACCCCGTCCTCATCCGCTGCGCCTCCGCCGTCCTGCCGGGCCCCCTGGCCGCGGCGGCCCTCGTCGTCGCCTGGACCGCCGCGGGCGCCGCGGCCGTCGGGGTGTACCGGGTCGGGGAACGGCTCCTGGGAGCGCGCGGCGGGGTGCTGCTCGTCGCGCTGTGGGCCGTGCTGCCGCACGCGCTCATGCTGACCCTCGCCTATACCGAGGCCCTGCTGGCCGCCTTCGCCGCCTGGGCCCTGTACGCCCTGCTGCGCGGCCGCTGGGGCTGGGCCGCCGGGCTGGCCGTGCTCGCCGGGCTGACCCGGCCCACCGGGATCGCGGTGGCCGCCGCGGTCGTGGCGGCCGCCGCGTACGAGATCTGGCGGCGGCGGGGCCGCGTGTCCGCGGGGGTGTGGGCCGCCGCGCTGGCCGCGCCCGCGGGCTGGGCCTCGTACGTCCTGCTCGTCGGCGTCCGCCGCGGCGATCCGCTCGGCGGCTACTTCGCCGTCCAGAGCGGCTGGGGCTCGCGCTTCGACTTCGGCGCGGCGGCGCTGCGCTCCGCCCGGCACGCGCTGACCGCGGACGTCGAGCTGGCCACCACGGCGACCGTGGTCCTGCTGGCGGCAGCGCTGGTGCTCGCCGGACTGCTCGCGGCGGACCGGACCGTGCCGTTGCCCCTGCTCGTGTACACCGGCGTACTCCTGGCGATGACGTACGGCGGGGCGGGCTTCTTCGAGTCGAAGCCGCGCTTCCTGCTGCCCGCGTTCCCGCTGCTGCTGCCACTGGCGGCCGTCATGGCGAGAGCCCGGCCGCGCACCGCCGTCGTGGTGACCGTGGTGCTGGCCGGGCTCTCGTACGGGTACGGGCCGTACCTGCTGCTCGGAACCGGGGTGGCGCCGTAGACCCCGTGTCTCCACGGGGAAGGGCGGCGCCGCGGCGCCGTGAGGGCGGCGCCGCAGTGCCGTGAGGGCGGAGCGGGACCTAGTTGGTCTCGCCGTCGCCGCCGTTCTCGCCGTCCTCGTCCTTGCCGGCGGAGTCGACGTCCGCCTCGAGGCCGAGCTGCTCGACGAGCCACTTGTCGAACTCGATCGACGCGCGGACCCAGCTGACCGTGGAGGACACGAAGTGCTCCAGGTTGACGCCGGTGCCGATCAGCATCTGCGCCTCGCCGATCAGGCGGACGGAACCGTCGTCGTGCGTGTGGCTGTAGACCTTCGGCCACAGCGTGCGGCGGTTCCAGTCGTCGATCGACTCGAGGAGCTGCGGCTTCTCGTCGATCTTGTGCGGGCGGTCGTAGAAGGTCCGCACGGAGAAGACCTGCTGCTCGTCCTCACCGCGGAACATGAAGTACGTGCGGAATTCCTCCCACGGCGCCGCGAGGTCGCCCTCGTCGTCGACGACGTACTTGAGCTCCATCTGCTCCAGGAGCTGCTTGACCAGATCCTGGTCGGGGACGACGGGGCCCGCCGGTCCTGTGGCCTGCGGGTCGGGCTGCTGCCCCCCGAAGTTCGGAATCGAGGCCGGGTCGATGCTCACCGTGTACTTCCCTTCGTGCGGATGCGGCCATCCTCCCCCATCGTGCCCACCCCGTGTCCACCCCCGCAGGGGCGATCCGCTCCGGGCGGACAGGAGTAGGGGCCCGGTAAGCGGGCCGGATGGCCGCGCGAGGGCCGGTTCGGGGGTGCCGGCGCCCTCCTCGGGAGCCGGCGCCCCCGGGCGGGTCCGGACCGTCTCTTCCCGTGGGACGACCTAGACGGCCGCCTTCCCGACCAGCAGGTCGTCGCCCGCCACGGCGACGCGGACCGTGTCCCCGTCCCTGACCCCGCCGGAGAGGATCTCCTTGGCCAGCCGGTCGCCGATCGCCGTCTGGATCAGGCGGCGCAGCGGCCGGGCACCGTACGCCGGGTCGTTGCCCTTGTCCGCCAGCCAGGCCAGGGCCTCGGGCGTGACGTCCAGGGTGAGGCGGCGCTCGGCCAGGCGCCGGGCGAGGCGGCCGATCTGGAGTTCGGCGATGTGGGCCAGCTCGGACTCGCTGAGGGCGGAGAAGACCACGAGGTCGTCGAGGCGGTTCAGGAACTCCGGCTTGAAGGAGGCCCTGACCACGTCCAGGACCCTGGCCTTCTTCTCGTCCACACCTGTGGACGGGTCCATGAGGAACTGGCTGCCCAGGTTGGAGGTCAGGATCAGGATGGTGTTGCGGAAGTCCACCGTGCGGCCCTGGCCGTCCGTGAGGCGCCCGTCGTCGAGGACCTGGAGCAGGACGTCGAAGACCTCGGGATGGGCCTTCTCCACCTCGTCCAGGAGCACCACGGAGTACGGCCGGCGCCGTACGGCCTCCGTCAGCTGACCGCCCTCCTCGTAGCCGACGTACCCGGGCGGGGCGCCGACGAGCCGGGCGACGCTGTGCTTCTCGCCGTACTCCGACATGTCGATGCGGACCATGGCCCGCTCGTCGTCGAAGAGGAAGTCGGCCAGGGCCTTGGCCAGCTCGGTCTTGCCCACGCCCGTCGGGCCGAGGAAGAGGAACGAGCCGGTCGGCCGGTCCGGGTCGGCGATGCCGGCGCGGGTGCGGCGCACGGCGTCCGAGACGGCCCGTACGGCCTCGCCCTGGCCGATCAGGCGGCGGCCCAGCTCCTCCTCCATCCGCAGGAGCTTGTGGGTCTCGCCCTCCAGCAGGCGGCCGGCCGGAATGCCGGTCCAGGCGCCGACCACGTCGGCGATGTCGTCCGGCCCGACCTCGTCCCGGACCATGCTGTCCTTCGCAGTGGCGGCCGTCTTCGAACCTGCCTTGACGGCCTCCTCCTCGGTGGCCTCCGCGAGCTCGCGCTCCAGCTCCGGGATCTCCCCGTAGAGCAGCTTCGACGCCGTGTCGAAGTCCCCGTCGCGCTGGGCCCGCTCGGCCTGGCCGCGCAGGTCGTCCAGGCGCTCCTTGAGCTCGCCGACCCGGTTGAGGGACTGCTTCTCCTTCTCCCAGCGGGCGGTGAGGCCCCGCAGGTCCTCCTCCTTGTCCGCGAGGTCCTTGCGCAGCTTCTCCAGGCGTTCGAGCGAGGCCGGGTCGGACTCGTTCTTCAGCGCCAGTTCCTCCATCCGGAGGCGGTCCACCGAGCGCTGGAGCTCGTCGATCTCCAGCGGGGAGGAGTCGATCTCCATGCGCAGCCGGGACGCCGCCTCGTCGACGAGGTCGATGGCCTTGTCGGGGAGGAAGCGGGAGGTGATGTAGCGGTCGGAGAGGGTCGCCGCGGCCACCAGCGCGCTGTCGTTGATGACGACCTTGTGGTGGGCCTCGTAGCGGCCCTTGAGCCCGCGCAGGATCGCGATCGTGTCCTCGACGCTCGGCTCCGCGACCAGCACCTGCTGGAAGCGCCGCTCCAGCGCCGGGTCCTTCTCGATCCGCTCGCGGTACTCGTCGAGCGTCGTCGCGCCGACCATCCGCAGCTCCCCGCGGGCCAGCATGGGCTTGAGCATGTTGCCCGCGTCCATGGAGGAGTCCCCGCCGGCGCCCGCGCCGACGACCGTGTGCAGCTCGTCGATGAAGGTGACGATCTGGCCGTCGCTGGCCTTGATCTCCGCGAGGACGGTCTTGAGCCGCTCCTCGAACTCGCCGCGGTACTTGGCGCCCGCGACCATCGCCCCGAGGTCGAGCGAGACGAGGCGCTTGTTCTTCAGGGACTCGGGGACGTCGCCCTTGACGATGCGCTGGGCCAGCCCCTCGACCACGGCGGTCTTGCCGACGCCGGGCTCGCCGATGAGCACCGGGTTGTTCTTCGTGCGGCGCGAGAGCACCTGGACGACGCGCCGGATCTCCTGGTCCCGGCCGATGACCGGGTCGAGCTTGCCCTCGCGGGCGGCCGCCGTGAAGTCGGTGCCGAACTTTTCCAGGGCCTTGTACTGGCCCTCGGGGTCGGGGGAGGTCACCCGCCGCCCTCCTCTTGAGGTCTCGAATGCGGACAGCAGTTTCTTCGCGGTCGCGCCCTGGGCGGAAAGGAGCTCGCCGGCCGCGCCGCCCTTGGCGGCGATGGCGATGAGCAGGTGTTCGGTGGAGAGGTACTCGTCGCCGAGCCCGCCGGCCCGCTCGTCCGCCTCGGCCAGTACGGCGAGCAGCTCGCGGGTGGGCTGCGGGGGCGCGACCGTGGAGCCCGTGACGCTGGGCAGGGCGGCCAGCAGCCGTTCCGCGCCGGCGCGGACGGCTGCCTGGTCGGCGTCGGCCGCGGCCAGCAGATCGGTGACGTTCTCGTTGTCCTCGCCGGCGAGCAGGGCCAGCAGCAGGTGCGCGGGGGTCAGCTCCGCGTGTCCGTCCTTGACGGCCCTGCTGGTGGCCGCGTTGAGCGCGTCCCGGCTCCTGTTGGTCAGCTCGGCATCCACGGGCGGCTTCTCCCTTCCGTACGGCATCGGCTACGGCGCATGCGCTTTACATGCACAACGTGCATAAAGTTGAGTCTATTCCACTCAAGGTGGCGAGACGTACCCTTCCCGCATGCCGGTTACCAGCACAGCCCATGACGTACTCAACCCGACGCCCGAGTACCTCGCCTTCTGGCGGGAGCGGCACGTCTGCACGCTGACCACCCCGCGCCCCGACGGCAGCCCGCACGTGGTGCCGGTGGGCGTGACGTACGACCCGGAGGCCGGGCTGGCACGGGTGATCAGCAACAAGAACAGCAAGAAGATCCGCAACGTCCTGGCGGCGCAGGCCGGCCCGCGGGGCGGGGCCCGGGTGGCGGTCTGCCAGATGGAGGGGCGTCGCTGGGCGACGCTGGAGGGCCGCGCGGTGATCCGCACGGACGAGGCCGCGGTCGCGGAGGCGGTACGGCGCTACGCGGAGCGCTACGGCCGCACGCCCTCGCCGAACCCGGACCGGGTGGTCATGGAGATCTCCCTGGAGCGGGCCATGGGGCGGGCGTGAGCGGAAGGCCGCGGACGGCCGGTTCGAACCTGTCCGGTTCCCCTACTGGACAGGCACATCACAACGGCGCCATCGTGGTCAGGTCCACGATGGCGCCGTTGTGTGGGGGTAGCGCCTGAGCGATCTGCGACGACGGGGGAATCGCGTCAGGCACTGCGGGGGGTGGCACTGGTTTCGGGTTCGAAGAGCTGGTGGTCACGCTGATCCAGGTTGACGAAGACCATTCCGTAGCGGATCTCGCAGCGAACGGGCTGCGGCGCGCCTCGCGGGCGACGCAGGCACCTGTAGGCGCGGACGTCTTCGTCCTCCTCGCGGACCACGACGATCGGCTGACCGAAGAGGGTGACCTTCAGCGAGTCGCCGGCATAGGGAATGGCGCTCGTGAGATCGATGAACTGCCAGCCGGACCGGTACGCGGAGGCCATTTCGCGGCGGAAGCCGCGGTCGTCGGGGGTCATCAGGAAACCTTCATGGGCGCAACGTCCCAACCGCTGTCCCCCGGACTGGCCACCAGGGGGCCGGTCGGCTGCTTCACGGCCACGCGATCCCAGCCGCTGTCCGCTTGCTTGCTCCCCGTGTCCCCGCTCGCGGCGCTTACTGCCCCAAAGACCGCAACGGCGGAGAAAACAACGGCAAGCGCCGAGCGAAGCATTTTCTTGTACATGGTCGGCTTCGTCCTCACTTGATGGAATCCTCTCCCCCGCGTGACAGACGATGGCTCATTCAGGCACGTCAGTGCCACAGGGACGATGCATCATGTTCTTACATGTTCAGGACCCTGGGGGGTGGAGATTTGCCAAGAAACGACACAAATCAGACACATCCCCACCCCGTCACGTCAATGTGCGACGAGGGAGCGCGGCTCTACGCCGTCGCTCTGAGCACCGGCCGGGTGGCCCGCGCCGAGATCGAGCACGCCCCCTGCCTGCTCGAATTCGCCCTTCTGCGGCCCGACCCGGATGACGCCAACCAGCTTCGCGCGGTTCCCCCGTCCGTCGCACTCGCACAACGGCTCCATCCGATCGAACGTGAGATCCAGGACCGTCGGCGCGTCGCCGTGGACCTCACCGACGCATTCGAGCCGTTCCTGACCATCAGTGCGCAGAGTCCGGCCAACACCCACGCCATCACCGTGCTCGAAGGCCTGGACCAGATCAACGCCGCCCTCGATCTGGCCACTGCCGAGTGTCACACGGAGATGCTCACGGTCCAGCCGGGAGGAGGCCGGTCCTCCTTCGTCCTCACGGAGGCCCTGGAGCGGGACGCGCCGCTCATCGACCGCGGCGTGAGCATCCGCACCCTCTACCAGCACACCGCGCGGCACAGCCAGGGCATCCTCGCGTACGTCGACCGCATCTCCACGGGCAAGGTGGAGGTGCGCACGCTGGAGGAACTCATCGAGCGTCTCATCGTGTTCGACCGTACCGTGGCGTTCATCCCCGCGAGCGACGACCGGCGTGTCGCACTGGAGCTGCGCCACCCCGGCCTGGTGGCCTATCTCATCAAGGTGTTCGAGCAACTGTGGCGCCGCGCCGTGCCGTTGCGCGAAGAGGTGACGTACACGCACAAGCCGGATGGTATCTCCGGCGTGCAGCGCTCCATCGCCCAACTCCTCATCGAGGGGCACGTGGACGAGGCGATCGCGCGCCGGCTCGGGATGAACGTGCGGACCTGCCGCGCCCACATCGCCAAACTGGCGACGGCGCTGGGCAGCGGCAGCCGCGCGCAGCTCGGCTTCCTCATCGCCGAGTCGGGGATCCTCAAGGAACCCGGGCGGCTGAGCGCCCTGCACCCGGACGAGCCGTAGGAAGAGCCGCGGGAGAGCCGCGAGAAAGGCCCCAGGAGGGTCCGAGGCGGGTCCGAGGAGGGTCCGAGGAGGGTCCGAGGGGCCGCAAGAGCACGAAGGCCCCGATCGCCGTGCGATCGGGGCCTTACGCCTCACTCCTGCGTCAGTCCAGCGGGCGCTTGGGACGCCAGACCACCAGCGCGTTGCCCGGCACCGGCGGCTGGTACGGGACCAGGTCCCGCCGGTACGAGGCGTGGACCTGGGCCTCGCGCTGCTGGAGGACGGCGGCGGCGCCGTCGACCGCGGCGGAGAGCTCGGCCACGCGCTGCTGGAGGGCGGCGACCTGGTTCTCCAGCTCGATGATCCGTTTGATGCCCGCCAGGTTGATGCCCTCGTCCTGGGACAGCGCCTGCACCGTGCGGAGCAGTTCGATGTCGCGGGCCGAGTAGCGCCGGCCGCGGCCGGCCGTGCGGTCCGGGGAGACCAGGCCGAGGCGGTCGTACTGGCGCAGGGTCTGCGGATGCAGGCCCGAGAGCTGGGCGGCCACCGAGATCACGTAGACCGGTGTGTCGTCGGTGAGCTGGTAGTGGCTCCTACGGCGGCCGTCCATGTCATGCTCCCTTCGCGGACTCGAACAGCGCGGCGCGCGGGTCCTCGGACTCCGTCGCGTCGCGGAACAGCTCCAGGGCCTCGCGGGCCTTGTCGTTCAGCTCGGTCGGGACCGCGACCTCCACCGTCACCAGCAGATCGCCGCGGGTGCCGTCCTTGCGGACCGCGCCCTTGCCGCGGGCCCGCATCGTGCGCCCTCCAGGGGTGCCCGGCGGCAGCTTCAGCGTCACCGAGGGGCCGTTCAAGGTCGGGACCTTGATGTCGGCTCCCAGCGCCGCCTCCGCGAACGTCACCGGAACAGTCACCGTGAGGTTGTCGTCCTTGCGGCCGAAGACCGGGTGGCCGTCGACGTGGACGACGACGTAGAGGTCGCCGGCCGGGCCGCCGCGTTCACCCGGAGCGCCCTTGCCCCGCAGCCGGATCCGCTGGGAGTCGGAGACCCCCGCCGGGATCCGGACCTGCATGGTCCGGGAGCTGCGGGCCCTGCCGCTGCCCTTGCAGATGTCGCAGGGCGTCTCGGCGATCAGGCCGCGGCCCTTGCAGTCGGCGCAGGGGTCGGTCAGCGAGAAGCCGCCGCCGCTGCCCCGGGAGACCTGGCCGGTACCGACACAGGTCGGGCACACGCGGGGCGTGCCGTTCTTGTCGCCGGTGCCCGAACAGGCCTTGCAGGGCGCCTGCGAGGACATCCGGAGCGGGACCGTGGCCCCGTCCACCGCCTCCGTGAAGGAGAGGGTGACCTCCGATTCGATGTCCTGGCCGCGGCGCGGCTGGGTCCGCGTCCCCGCACCGGGGCCGGCTCCGCCCCGGTTGAACAGGCCGCCGAAGACATCGCCCAGACCGCCGCCGAAGCCGCCGCCCGCGCCGCCGCCGGCGCCCGGCTGCGTGCCCCCGAAGAGGTCGCCGAGGTCGAAGTTGAACGAGTTGCCGCCCCCGCCCGGCCCGGGGCGGAAGCCCCCGTTGCCGAACAGGGCGCGCGCCTCGTCGTACTCCTTGCGCTTCTTGGCGTCACCGAGGATGTCGTTCGCCTCGGAGATCTCCTTGAAGCGCGCCTCGGCCGAGGCGTCGCCCTTGTTGGCGTCCGGGTGGAACTCGCGGGCGAGCTTCCGGTACGCCTTCTTGATCTCGGCCTCGGTGGCGTCCTTGGGGACACCGAGGACCTTGTAGTAGTCCTTCTCGACGAAGTCCTTCGTGCTCATCCCCGGTGTCCCTCCTCTCGTGCCTCGTGTCGCGCGGGTCCGACGTGTTCAGCGTCAGCCCTCGTCGGGGGCATCCGCGTCCTTGTCCGACGGGGCCTCGGCCTCGGCCGCCTCGGACTTCGGCGCCGTGCCCGGCTGGGGCTCGGCCACCGCGACCCGCGCGGGGCGGATCGTACGCTCGCCGATCCGGTACCCCGGCTGCAGGATCGCCACGCAGGTGTCCTCGGTGACGTCCGGCGCGTACGAGTGCATCAGGGCCTCGTGGATCGTCGGGTCGAAGGGCTCGCCCTCCTTGCCGAACTGCTGCAGGCCCATCTTGGCCGCGGCGGTCTCCAGCGATTCGGCCACCGACTTGAAGCCGCCGACCAGTTCGCCGTGCTCCCGTGCCCGGCCGATGTCGTCCAGGGTCGGGAGGAGTTCCGTCAGGAGGGACGCGACCGCGATCTCCTTGACGGCGATCCGGTCCCGCTCCACCCGGCGGCGGTAGTTCTGGTACTCCGCCTGGAGCCGCTGGAGGTCCGCGGTGCGCTCGCCGAGCGCGGTGCGGGCCTGGTCGAGCTGGGCCAGGAGAGCTGTTTCCCGGCCGGCGGTCTGTGCTGCCGCGGAGTCCCCGGCCGGGGCCGCGGCCTCCTCCTCGGAGGAAGCTGCGGCCTTCGGTTCGGCGGCGGCGTCAGGCGTGCCGTCGGCGGGGACTTCGGGCTTCTCCTCGAACCCCGGGGTCTCCTCCGACATCAGGCAGCGCCGCCCTTCGGCTTCTCGTCGTCGACGATCTCGGCATCGACGACGTCGTCGTTGGCGTCGGCGGCCTGCTGAGCACCCTCGGCGCCGGCGGCACCCTGAGCGGCCTGGGCGTCGGCGTAGATCGCCTGGCCGAGCTTCTGGCTGACGGCGGCGAGCTTCTCGGTCGCGGTGCGGATCTCGGCGGTGTCCTCGCCCTTGAGCTTTTCCTTCAGCTCGGCGATGGACGCCTCGACCTCGTCCTTGACGTCGGCCGGGACCTTGTCCTCGTTGTCCTTGACGAACTTCTCCGTCTGGTAGACGAGCTGCTCGCCCTGGTTGCGGGACTCGGCCGCCTCCTTGCGGCGGGAGTCCTCGTCCGCGTACTGCTCCGCCTCCTGGCGCATGCGGTCGACCTCGTCCTTGGCGAGCGAGGAGCCGCCGGTGACGGTCATCTTCTGCTCCTTGCCCGTGCCGAGGTCCTTGGCCGTGACGTGCATGATGCCGTTCGCGTCGATGTCGAAGGAGACCTCGATCTGCGGGATGCCACGGGGGGCCGGCGGCAGGCCGGTCAGCTCGAACATGCCGAGCTTCTTGTTGTACGCCGCGATCTCGCGCTCGCCCTGGTAGACCTGGATCTGCACGGACGGCTGGTTGTCCTCGGCCGTCGTGAAGATCTCGGACCGCTTGGTCGGGATCGTGGTGTTGCGCTCGATGAGCTTGGTCATGATGCCGCCCTTGGTTTCGATACCGAGGGACAGCGGGGTCACGTCGAGGAGCAGGACGTCCTTGACCTCACCCTTGAGGACACCGGCCTGGAGGGTGGCGCCGAGGGCGACGACCTCGTCCGGGTTGACGCCCTTGTTCGCGTCCTGACCGCCGGTGAGCTCCTTGACGAGCTCGGCGACGGCCGGCATGCGGGTGGAGCCGCCGACCAGGACCACGTGGTCGATCTCGGACAGCTGGATGCCGGCGTCCTTGATGACGTTGTGGAACGGGTTCTTGCAGCGGTCGAGCAGGTCCGCGGTCAGCTGCTGGAACTGGGCGCGCGTGAGCTTCTCGTCCAGGTGCAGCGGGCCCTCGGCGGAAGCCGTGATGTAGGGCAGGTTGATCGAGGTCTCCGTGGAGGAGGACAGCTCGATCTTCGCCTTCTCGGCGGCCTCGCGCAGGCGCTGGAGCGCCATCTTGTCCTTGGACAGGTCGACGCCGTGGCCGTTCTGGAACTGCTTCACCAGGTAGTCGACGACGCGCTGGTCCCAGTCGTCGCCACCGAGGTGGTTGTCACCGTTGGTGGCCTTGACCTCGACGACGCCGTCGCCGATCTCGAGGAGCGACACGTCGAAGGTGCCGCCACCGAGGTCGAAGACGAGGATCGTCTGGTCGTCCTTGTCGAGACCGTAGGCCAGGGCCGCGGCGGTCGGCTCGTTGACGATGCGCAGGACGTTGAGGCCCGCGATCTCACCGGCTTCCTTCGTCGCCTGACGCTCGGAGTCGTTGAAGTAGGCCGGGACGGTGATGACCGCGTCCGTGACCTTCTCGCCCAGGTACGCCTCGGCGTCGCGCTTGAGCTTCTGCAGGATGAAGGCGCTCATCTGCTGCGGGTTGAAGTCCTTGCCATCCAGGTTGATCTTCCAGTCAGTGCCCATGTGGCGCTTGACGGAGCGGATGGTGCGGTCCACGTTCGTGACCGCCTGGCGCTTGGCCACCTCGCCGACGAGGACCTCGCCGTTCTTGGCGAAGGCGACGACGGACGGCGTGGTCCTGGCGCCCTCGGCGTTGGTGATGACGGTGGGCTCGCCGCCTTCCAGAACGCTGACGACGGAGTTAGTGGTGCCCAGGTCGATGCCGACCGCACGTGCCATTTTGATTCCTCCAGCTGACTTGAGTGGAACAGACTCAAGAGTGCACCACACCGGAGGCTTCGTCAACAGAGCTGAGCCGAGGGGGCTCAACTCTTACGCTCCCCTTACGCTCACTCCAGGCTTCGGCGCCCCCGCCCCGGCGCCCTCCCCCGCCCTCCACCCTTCCCCTTCACGGGGCCGAGCGGGCGATGCCCGCCGGTCACCACCGCGCGGCACCGCCACCGGGGCGGCGGGCGTACGGCAACGTGCGGGCATGCCGTCGCTCACGCAGCACCTCCCGCTCCGTGTCCCCGCCCCGCCCCCGGCCAAACGGATCCTCGACCTCGCCGGGGCGGTGCTCCTGCTCGGGGTGCTCCTCGTACCGATGCTGCTGATCGCCGGGCTGCTGTACGCGGCCCAGGGCGCACGCGTGCTCGTACGGGAACAGGCGGCCGGAGCCGGCGGGCGGCCGTACGGGGCCTGGCGGTTCCGGGTCGGCAAGGGCTGGGCCGGGGCGGCCCTGGAGCGGTGCGCGCTGGACGGCCTGCCGCAGCTGCTCAACGTCGCACGGGGGGAGATGTCGCTGGTCGGGCCGC
The DNA here is from genome assembly GCF_040611715.1 of Streptomyces sp. NPDC006544. Classification (NCBI taxonomy): domain Bacteria; kingdom Bacillati; phylum Actinomycetota; class Actinomycetes; order Kitasatosporales; family Streptomycetaceae; genus Streptomyces; species Streptomyces sp. NPDC006544. The sequence goes on from NZ_JBEXOV010000012.1 coordinate 72,914, forward strand.
GCCCGCAGCCCCGTACGGACCGGCCCGAGCGGCTCCTCGTACGGCCCGGGATGACGGGGCTGTGGCAGGTGAGCGCGCGCTCGGACCTACCGTGGGAGGAGATGCACCTGCTGGACCGGCACTACGTGGAGAACCACTGGCTGGGGATGGACCTGGCGATCCTCGCGCAGACCCCTCGGGCGGCCTGGCGGCACAGGCGGCCGTGAGGCCGGGGCGGCGAGCCGGGGGCGAGCGACGCAGATCACCGCGCGCTCGGCTACATTGCGGCGTCGGGACTGGGTAACCTCAAGCCTTGACTGGATAAGTTACCGCTTAGTAAGTCCCGCCCGAGGAGCCCTCCCATGCAACTCGCCGCGATCATCGTGTCGCTGGTCCTGACCGTGGTCGGCGTCGCGCTGCTCGCACGAGCCGTGGCGCAGATCTACCGCTTCGTGAAGCTCGGACAGCCCGTACCGGCCGGCAGCCGCACGGACGATCCGAAAGCACGAACGCTCACCCTGGTCCGGGAGTTCCTCGGCCACAGCCGGATGAACCGCTGGGGCCTCGTCGGCTTCGCGCACTGGTTCGTCGCCATCGGCTTCCTCACCCTGCCGCCGACGCTGCTGCAGGCGTACGGACAGCTCTTCGAGGCCGACTGGGTACTGCCGGTCATCGGCGGCTTCCTGCCGTTCGAGCTCTACATCGAGTTCATCGGCCTGATGACCGTGCTCGGCATCGTCATCCTGATGGGGATCCGCCTCGCGTCGCTGCCCTCGCGGGCCGGCCGCAAGTCGCGCTTCACCGGCTCCAAGGCCTGGCAGGCGTACTTCGTCGAGTACGTCATCCTCACCATCGGCCTCGCGATCCTGTGCCTGCGCGGCCTCGAGGGCGCGATCCACCACGTGGACTCCTACGAGCCGGCGTACTTCGTCTCGTACCCGCTGGTCCTGGCCTTCAAGGGGCTCTCGGCGAGCGCGCTGCAGAACGCCATCTACTTCACCGCGATGATCAAGATCGGCACGTCGCTGATCTGGATGATCGTGGTCTCGCTCAACACCAACATGGGTGTCGCCTGGCACCGCTTCCTCGGCTTCCCGAACATCTGGTTCAAGCGGAACGCGGACGGCGCGGTCGCGCTCGGCGCGCTCCAGCCCATGACCAGCGGCGGCAAGGTCATCGACTTCGAAGACCCGGGCGAGGACGACGTCTTCGGCGTCTCGCAGGTCGAGCAGTTCTCGTGGAAGGGCATCCTCGACTTCTCCACGTGCACGGAGTGCGGTCGCTGCCAGTCGCAGTGCCCGGCCTGGAACACCGGCAAGCCGCTGTCCCCGAAGCTCCTGATCATGTCCCTGCGCGACCACGCGCACGCCAAGGCCCCGTACCTGCTCGCGGGCGGCGGCAAGGACATGGAGGGCAACGAGAAGGCCACGCCCGAGCAGTTGGCGAACGTGCCCGCTTCCGCCCTCGCGGAGGCCGAGCGCCCGCTGATCGGCACCGCCGAGGAGAACGGCGTCATCGACCCGGACGTGCTGTGGTCGTGCACGAGCTGTGGTGCGTGCGTCGAGCAGTGCCCGGTGGACATCGAGCACATCGACCACATCGTCGACATGCGGCGCTACCAGGTGATGATCGAGAGCGCGTTCCCGTCGGAGGCGGGCACGATGCTCAAGAACCTGGAGAAGAAGGGCAACCCCTGGGGCCTCGCGAAGAAGCAGCGGGTCGAGTGGACCAAGGAGGTGGACTTCGAGGTCCCGATCATCGGCAAGGACGCGGAGGACCTCTCCGAGTTCGACTACCTCTACTGGGTCGGCTGCGCCGGCGCCCTGGAGGACCGGGCCAAGAAGACCACCAAGGCCTTCGCGGAGCTGCTGAACATCGCGGGCGTCAAGTTCGCGATCATGGGCGGCGACGAGAAGTGCACCGGTGACTCGCCGCGCCGCCTGGGCAACGAGCCGCTGTTCCAGCAGCTCGGCCAGGAGAACGTGGCCATGCTGAACATGGCGTTCGGCGAGGACGACGACGACCCGGCGACGAAGAAGCCGAAGTCGGCGAAGCGGATCGTCTCGACCTGCCCGCACTGCTTCAACACGATCGCGAACGAGTACCCGCAGCTGGGCGGCGAGTACGAGGTCATCCACCACACGCAGCTGCTCCAGCACCTGATCGACGAGGGCCGGCTCACCCCGGTCACCCCGGTCGAGGGTCTGATCACGTACCACGACCCGTGCTACCTCGGCCGCCACAACAAGGTCTACACGCCGCCGCGCGAGATCATGTCGGCCGTGCCGGGCCTGCGGCAGCAGGAGATGCACCGCCACAAGGAGCGGGGCTTCTGCTGCGGCGCCGGTGGCGCGCGGATGTGGATGGAGGAGCGGATCGGCAAGCGCATCAACAACGAGCGCGTCGACGAGGCCCTGTCCCTGAACCCGGACATCGTCTCGACGGCCTGCCCGTTCTGCCTGGTGATGCTGACCGACTCGGTGAACGGCAAGAAGAACGACGGCCAGGCGAAGGAACACGTCCAGGTGGTGGACGTGGCGCAGCTGCTGCTGGAGTCGGTGAAGCTGCCGGAGCCGGTGGTGGCGGAGGAAGAGCCGGAGGAAGAGCCGGAGGCGGTGGCTGCGAAGCCGGTGGCGGAGCCCGACCCGGTGGCCGCGAAGCCGGTGACTGAGCCCGAGCCGGTGGCCGCGAAGCCGGTGACTGAGGCGAAGCCCGCCGCTGAGGCGGCGAAGCCGGTGACTGAGGCTCCGGTCGAAGCGGAGGCGAAGCCGGTGGCCGAGGCGCCTGCGCCGGAGGCGGACGCCGAGGCGAAGTAGCCCGCGCGGCGAAACGCCGGAACGGCCCGTCCCCCCTGGGGACGGGCCGTTCCGTTGTCCGGGGTCCGGGGCGGAGCCACGGTTTGGGGATGGGGGGGGGTGGGGAATCCGCCCCGCGCAGCGGCACCGAAGCCCCACGCCCGCCGCCTAATCCCCTCCCCCGGCCCGCGGCCCGCCTATGCCCCGGTCAGGACGGGCGGCGGTGACGGGGATGGCGGCGGGGACAGGGACAGCGCCCACGAAGCCATGGCCCCCTGACCCCCTCCCCTCGGCTCCCCGCGGACGCACCGCCGCCCCGTACCCCACCCCGAGATGGCCCTCCAGGTACCCCCTAGGGGATGTCACAGGTCAGCCGCAAAGGCTGCCACTTCGGGCACCCCGGCCACCGCGCCGCTCCGGAGCGGGTACTTTCGATCACGTGGCTGGATTCAGGATCGGACGCGGCCGGGACAACAACCGCACCCCGCAACAACCCCCGCGGCAGCAGCCGTACGGTCAGCAGCAGGCGCCCCACCAGGGGCCGCAGGCACCCGCACCGTACGGCCAGCAGCCCTACGCTCCCCAGCAGTGGCCCCAGCAGGCCGCCGCCGGGGACCACGGCGAGCCCGAGTACTTCGACCCGCACGGTGGCCACGGCCCCGGGCAGGGTCCGGGGTACGGGCACGGCCCGGGACCCGGTGCCGGGAACCCGAGCGACGCCCCGGGGTACACCCAGGCCTTCGCCATCGGCGAGGACCCGTACCCGTACAACCAGGGCGCCACGTACCAGGCGGGCGCGGCCCAGGCCGCCGCCCCCACCGGTCCGCGGCTGCCCTGGAAGGAACTGCTGCGCGGCATCGTCATGCGGCCGGGGCCGACCTTCCTGCAGATGCGCGACTACGCCGTCTGGGGGCCGGCGCTGACCGTGACCTTCCTCTACGGCCTGCTCGCCGTCTTCGGCCTCGACGACGCCCGCAAGGACGTCATCAACGCGACCCTCTCGAAGGCCGTCCCGATCGTGCTGTCGGCGGGCGTGGCCTTCGTGATCTGCGGCCTGATCCTCGGCGCCGTCACGCACACCCTGGCCCGCCAGCTGGGCGGTGACGGGGCCTGGCAGCCGACGGTGGGACTGTCGATGCTGGTGATGACCCTGACGGACGTCCCGCGCCTGCTGTTCGCGATGTTCCTGGGCGGCGACAACATGCTCGTACAGGTGCTGGGCTGGGCCACCTGGGTGGCGGCCGGCGCCCTCCTCACCTCGCTGGTCGCCACCTCGCACGACCTGCGGTGGCCGAAGGCCCTGGGCGCCTCGGCGATCCAGCTGGTCGCCCTGCTGTCGATCATCAAGCTGGGCACGATCTAGCGCACGAGCACGGGCACGTGCACGCGCACGCGCACCGGCGCACGTCGTCCGAAACGAAGAGGGCCCGCCGCGCTTGCGCGCGGCGGGCCCCACTCGTACACGTCTCTCTCGTGCACGACGCTCAGGCGTCGAGAACCTGTCCCTCACGCTTGACGACGGGCGGTTCGACCGACCAGGGGAAGTTGATCCACTCGTCGGTCTTCTTCCACACGTACTCGCACTTCACGAGCGACTGCGACTTCTCGTAGATCACGGCCGAGCGGACCTCGGCGACGTGCCCGAGACAGAAGTCGTGCACCAGCTTCAGCGTCTTGCCGGTGTCGGCGACGTCGTCGGCGATCAGGACCTTCTTGTCGGTGAAGTCGATCGCCTCGGGGACGGGCGCCAGCATGACCGGCATCTCCAAGGTCGTCCCCACACCGGTGTAGAACTCGACGTTCACCAGGTGGATGTTCTTGCAGTCCAGGGCGTACGCCAGGCCGCCCGCCACGAAGACTCCGCCACGGGCGATGCTCAGGATGACGTCGGGCTCGTAGCCGTCGTCGGCGATGGTCTGCGCCAGCTCGCGCACGGCGCGGCCGAAGCCCTCGTAGTCCAGGTTCTCGCGCACTCCGTCGCTCATGCCTCGTGCCTCACCTGGGTGCGGTGGAAGTTCTGGAAGGACCGCGAGGCCGTCGGGCCGCGCTGGTGCTGGTACCGCGATTCGTACCGCTCGCTCCCGTACGGGAACTCCGCGGGCGAGCTGAGCCGGAACATGCACAGCTGCCCGATCTTCATACCAGGCCAGAGCTTGATCGGCAGCGTGGCGAGGTTCGACAGCTCGAGGGTCACGTGCCCGGAGAACCCGGGATCGATGAAACCGGCGGTCGAGTGCGTCACCAGGCCGAGGCGGCCCAGGCTGGACTTCCCCTCCAGCCTGGAGGCGATGTCCTCGGGCAGCGAGATGACCTCGTACGTCGAGGCGAGCACGAACTCGCCCGGGTGGAGAATGAACGCCTCGTCCCCCTCCGGCTCGACCATCCGGGTCAGATCCGGCTGCTCGGTGGCGGGGTCGATGTGGGCGTAGCGGTGATTCTCGAACACCCGGAAGAACCGGTCGAGACGTACATCGATGCTGGAGGGCTGCACCATCGACTCGTCGAAGGGGTCGATGCGAACCCGTCCGCTGTCGATCTCGGCCCGGATGTCTTTGTCAGAGAGAAGCACGTCCCGAGGATACGCAGAGCGCGGGGACCGCCCCAATCGAGGCGGTCCCCGCGCGCCGGTGTCTACCGTTTCGCCGCCGCCCCCACGGGCACGGCGTGCCGCAACCGCGCGCAGCGCGGACACCGCAACAGCCGTCCCGGCCCGATCCGGCCGGCACCGAGGTGCTGCAGCGGGAACGAAGCGGTGCTGAATACGTGCCCTTCGGCACAACGGACGACGGTGTGCTCCATCGAGTCCCTTTCCCCAAACAGCCGTACTGCGATGAATCGCCACATTAGGGGATGAACAAGACCCACTCCAGCCGCCGCTCCGCACGCACAAGGTACGCCCCAACTCCCGCTCCCACGACCCTCCGTGCACCACACACGCGACCACGCGCCCAGGGTGAATTCACCGGGGGGCGATCATGGGGTAGGGTGAGAAACGATACGGATCCAGGCAGCTGGACAGCCGTGCGGATGTAGTTTAATGGTAGAACATGAGCTTCCCAAGCTTATAGCGCGGGTTCGATTCCCGTCATCCGCTCTTGCAAGAAGGCCCAGGTCAACGACCTGGGCCTTCTTTGTTGTCTAGACCTCTCAGACCCTTCCATGCCCTCCGCGTGCCCTAACTCGCAGAAACGCCCCGCCCGGAGGGCCTTTCGCGCACCACGTGCACCGCTCGGACGCGAAGTCGCCTCGGATCGCGAGACACATTTCATGTGACCCACGCCACACGGTCGCCTGGATTCGCCTGTTCGCAACCCTGAAGGCAGCCCTCAACCACACCGTCCGCACGGCGAAGTTGGCGACGGCGCAACGCCCCCTCCGCCCCTCCGAATGCCACCGAAGGCACTCCCCGTCGAAGCGTCGGCGGGCTCGCCCCGATTCGACAGATGATCACGAGTGGTGACAAGCGGGTGACGCGTTGTCAGTGGCGAGTGCTTTCATGGATTCGGTGCGCAGGGAGGCGCATCGCGACTGGTGGGGGGATACAGCTGTGCCCTGGATCAATGACTACTTCCGAGCAGACGGCACCCGGGTCAAAGGCCACGTCCGGCTACCTGCCGGGGCACGGCGGGAGACCGCGACGCTCGGCCTGATCGTCGCCGGAGTGATCGTCTTCGGGAACGGAACAACATCCGCGGGGGCCGGAACAGGCTCGGGTCAGGAGTTACCCAGGCCGCAGTCGACGGTGGTCACCCGATCAAGTGGCCGGCCTGGGAGAACCAGCAGGCGCCGCTGCCGCAGCCCACGGTCTCGTATCCGATTGTCTTCCCCAGCGCAGGGAGCGGCCGGTGACTCGCCGTCCCGCTCGACGTCGGCCAAACCGAGGCAGTCGGCCACGTAGGCAGGCGTTCCGACTTCCAGTTCTTCTTAGTGCTCGGCCTGGTCGGTGTTTGGGCATCCGGCTTCCTCTTGGCGGTGCAGGCCTGGTTGGCCGATCACCCCTGGGTCCTCGCACTCCCGGTCGCAGCTCTAGCGAGCGCGATTGCCGTGGGGATGTACCTGCAGAAGGAGCGTGCCCGTCGGGAGGCCACTCGAGCCCAGGGGCTCCGGTATGTAGTGGAACACCTGGACGGCCTTCAATACACCCAGTTTGAATACGCCGTGCGAGACCTTCTACGTCCTGAACGGCACCGGCCGCCAGGTGCATAACGGTGACGTGCTGGTCATGCTCACCAACGGCCGCTTCTCCCGGCCCGCCCTCGACTTCGCCAAGTCCCAGCGCCTCCACCTCGTCGACCGCCACCTCCTCGCCCAATGGGCCAGCGGCTCCCGCCCACTGTGGGAACTCCTTCGCGCCGTCCCACCACCCCGGAGACCGAGTTCGCTCTCGTGAGGCGCCTGAACCACCTCACAGGAGGCTCCGGCCCGTGCCCGAGGTAGGCCAGACAGCTCCCTGCAACACCGCTTCAGCCAGTCCGGCACCGCAGGGTGCGCAGCGCGTCGTCACGGGCGTTCGAACGTGCCTTGGTGAACGGAACCGGCGGCCCAGACGCTGGCGTGTCCTGAGTGACCCCGAGAGAGGACCACGACCTTGACCGTGCCGACCGTAACCGCGGCCCCGCCGACGCTTCCGTTACCGCCGGCAACCGCAACCCGGCCCGGCTACCGCGACCGCGTTCGTGCCCGCTACACCGCAGCCGCCGAAGAACGCATCGACAGAGGACGCAACGCTGCCGCCGAACTTGGGTGCAGCAATTCCGTGCCGTGGGATGACATTCGGGCGGTCTACATCCGGCCACTCCGTTCGCCCTGGAAGTCATTTACGACCGTGATCGGCAGCATCGTGAGTGGGGCGATCGTGGCAGCGGTCGTTATCGGATACGTGGGGATCGTGCTGGTGGCTGCCCTGCTGTACTTCAGCAAGGAGAATCGGGCCGAGGCCGCGAAGACCACCCCCACAGCGCAGGAGGCTGCAGCGGTTGCGGCCACGGACGATGGATTCACGCGCCAGGACAAGAAGCAGCTCGAGTTCTTCGGCGTTGGTGTTGTGTGTGCGGTCTTCGTGGCTGCGAGCCTGCGCGGCTCCAGAGACCGCCGGGAACTCGCCGGCAGGACCGCGTACCGATGGCCGGTTTGCCCATGCTCCCGCCACCACGCGTTGGCCCGGCCGTAGGGCGTGAAGCCCTCGGGGCGCGACGCAGGGGCCGGCGCCGGCCTGGAGACTCCGAGCGCCTACACCGGCCCCATGCAACCTGCTTCATGCCCCAGCCGCGCTCTCCTGCGACCGGACGAGACTGGCATTACGTCGTTCGGTTCGATGCAGGTCCGGGGATCACAGTTCGTGGATCATCGATGTCAACTGTGATCTCGAACCCCGAGGTTGAGCTAAAGGTGGCCAGGTCTCCGGACAGCCGGATCCGATCAAATGGATTGGATTCCGTGAAGAAGATCGCCCAGATCAGCGCACGGTCAACAGCCAACCGCGCAATGAACCCCTCTGATCCGTACGAGCCCTCGCCGCCCCAAAGCAGCCCTCTACTCCCCAGGTCCACTGCCGCCAGCCCATCGACCGAAGACACCCACGACGGATCGCTCTCCAGGATCTCATCCAAGTCGAACGGGGCGAGCACCCTCAAACCGCCCGGCGCGTCGGAGTCAAGGTCAACATCATAGGAGTGCCCGTCTGCAAAATGCAGGGCATCCCTGATGGGAAGCTCAAAATCAGCCCATAGGCGTTCGATCGCGGTCATTTTGGCTTGCACTTTCCGTTGCGCACGTGCTGTGGCCTCTCCTGCAGTCCCGTCGGGGGGACCGGCTCGCCTAGTTCATTTCTGTTCCGCCCAGAATTCATGCGCCTTCTGAATTGCTCCGCCCATGTCCGTCCGGTTGTCGAATCGGGGTGAATCGCATTCGGGTCGACTCGCTCGATGATTACCGGCCTCCCTACTTCGCGCGCCGCATCAAGCCGCCGGTTGTCGTATGACACCAGCTGGCCGTCCACCTCCATGACCTTCAAGGCTGTTCCAGGGCGTTGCCAATCCCACTCCCCGGAGCGCATCTTCTCCACGTAGTCGTTCGGAGAAACGGTGCGCTGGGAAAAGTTCAGATCTTCGGGATTTGCCCATTCCGGCTCCCCGGCAAGCCCAAGGTGGTCGGCCCAGCTGTGTGGATTACGAACATACGCCACCGCGTTGGGCGCTGGGACCAACCCAAGCGGGTCCGGTGTGGCGTAACGGGCGGTTTCTGGATCGTAGTACCGAAAGTAGTTGTAGTTGAGGCCGGTTTCCTCGTCCGCGTACTGACCGGGGAAGCGGAGCGGGCAGTCCACCCCGCCCTCTGAATCGGGGAGGGGGGTGCCCCAGAGGGTAGTTCGGGATTGCCAGGCGAGGGCACCGTCGGGGGTGACCAGTTCGATGGGCGTGCCGACCAGGTCCGTGACGATCGCGAGGAATCGGGCGTCGAATTCGGACTGGGGGGTGGTGTCGGCGAGGTCGAGTATCGAATTGGCGGTATCGGTCCGAGCCTCGAGCCTCTGACGTGTCGATTGGGATATCGGGCGGTGGGTATCCGGCGCGTAGTCCCACGTCGTCGCCGTGCCGTCCGAGGCGAACTGCTCGGCCAGCTGGGTACTGTCCCAGGTGAAGGTGAGGGGAGTGCCGTCCGGGCCGGTTTTGGATATGCGGCGGCCCAAGGGGTCGTAGGCGTACGTCCATTCCTCGCCACTCGGGGTGGCGGACTTGGTGAGGCGGTTCTCCGGGTTCCAGGTGTAGGTCCATGTACGGGTCTGGCCGTTGAGGAGCCTGCGGGTCTTGCGGATCAGACGACCGGCGGCGTCGTGTTCGTAGGTGGTGCGGCCCGCCCGGCGGATGAGGGCGCCCTCGTAGGCCCGGGCTCCGGACGAGGGGTGGTGCGGTGCTTCGGCGTGGGTTTGGTTGCCCGTGGAGTCATAGGCGTACTTCTCGCTCCAGCCGTGTGCCTGAACGCCCGTCACCCTGCCCGCGGGATCCAGCGCGAAACGTCGCGTCCCGGTCGTGAGCTCCCGGATCTCGGTGAGGTAGCCGTCGGGGCGGTAGGCGTAGGTGCGGTGCTGGAAGATGCGGTCCGTTTCGGACTGGTAGCGGGTGGCGAGGGTTTGCGTGGTGAGGCGGTCTCCCCTGTCCCAGGTCTGCGTGAGGGTGGTGGCGTCGCCGATGCGTCGTTCGGTCTCGCGGCCGGCGGCGTCGTAAGCGAAGGCAATGGTTCCGCCGGCGCTGCTCAGCCGGGTAGGGCGACCCGCGGGGTCGTGGATCCACTCCGAGCACAGGCCGGAAGGGGTGGTGCGCTGGGTGCGGCGGCCCATGGCGTCGTACGTGTAAGCGCTGATGCGTCCGTTGACCGTTTCCGAGACGACACGGCCGACCGCGTCGTGCTCCCTGGTCAGTTCCGTGTCCGCGTTCTCCGCGCGGAGCAGGGCGCCGCTCGCGCCGTACGAATAGGTCGTGACGGCGCCGGTGGTCTCGTCGTGCTGGGTGACCATGCGCCCGAGCGCGTCGAGTGTGTAGCTCAGCCTTTCGCCCAGCGCGTTCGTCTGGGCCGTGAGACGGCCCGCCGCGTCTCGTTCGTAGCTGCGTACGGCCCCATTGAAGTCTGTTTCAGCGACCAGACGGCCTGCCGCATCGTACGTGTAATGCCACCGCTTCCCCTGGGGGTTGGTGACCTTGATCAGGCGCAGCTCGGTGTCGTACGCGAAGGAGTACTGCGCGCCGTCGGGGTCGGTCCTCGTGGCGGGCTGGTCGAAGTAGGTGTAGGTGTAGGTGGTGGTATGTCCGGCCTCATCCGTGTGGAGCACGAGGTTGCCTTCGGTGTCCCACTGCCACACCTCGCGTGCGCCGTCCGGCCCCTCACGCCAGGCGGGCATCCCCTCGATCGTCCAGCCGTGACGCGTGGTTTGGCCCAGCGCGTTGGTGACGGCGGTGACCTGGCCGTGCGGACCCCGGCGCATAGAAGTGGTGCGCCCCACAGGATCGGTCGTCTCGACCGGGAGACCCGCCGCGTCCGTGGTGATGTTGGTGGTGTGGCCCAGCGGGTCCGTGATGGAGGTCAGATGGCCCGACCTGTTGTAGCCGTAGCGCGTGACGGCGCCGCTGGGGTCGGTGGTGGAGGTGTGGGCCCCACGGTCGTCATACGTGTGGTGCCACACTGCCCCGCCCGGTTGGCGGGTCTCCAGCGGCAGGCCATGGTCGTCGTAGACGGTCCCGGCCACGGTGCCGTCGGGCCGCTCGACGGCGATCAGCCGATCCCCGTCGTCGTAACGGTAGCGCGTGGTGCGCCCCAGGGGGTCGGTGACGGCGATGGGGTGCCGGTTGCTCTCATCCCACTCTGTGTGGGTGGTGTTCCCCAGCGGGTCGATGTACGTGATGATCTTGTACGCCTCGTTGCAGACGTAGGCGCTGGTGTTGCCCTGTGAGTCGGTGTACCGGGTGATGCGGTCGGCCGCGTCGTAGTGCATCCGACCCGACAGGATGCCGTCCGGACCGATGCCGCGCAGGACACGGCCCCGGTGGTCGTAGACATAGCCGTACGTCGAGCCGTTGCGGTCCGTCCACGACGTCACACGGTGTTCCTCGTCGTACCGGTAACGCAGTGCCTTGCCGGTCGAGTTGAAAACCTCGATCAGATTGCCCGCGGGGTCGTACCCGTAAGAGGTGAGGGTGGTGCTGTGCTCGCGCTGTTCGCCGTGCAGGAGACGCAGGGCTGTGACCCGTAGCAGCTTGGGGTCGGTGTCTACGGCGATAAGGTAGCCGCCGGAGTGGGTGATCTCCTTCGGCGCTCCCTGAGCGTCGTAGGCGATGTCGATGCGGTCGCCGTCGCCCGTCCGGTCGGTGATCGCCGTCAGAGCCAGCTCACGGCCGCCCACTGGCAGCGGGGCGAAGTGGAGGGTGCGATTCCGATCCGGGACAACGATACGGAAGGCGCCGTCGGGCTTGCCGTCCCAGTACAGCGGCCAACGGGGACCGGAGGTGGGCAACGTCGCCACATCGGGCGTCGGCACCGGATACGTCAGCAGCATGCCGCCGTCCGTGATGTAGACGACACCCGCCCCGTCGATCTCCAGACGCTGGTCCAGCGTGCCCGCCCAGGTGGGGCCGAACCACCCCCCGCACGGATGCCCCGACACGTAGTGCCGCTCCAGGACCACCGGCAGGGCGCCGGGCAGGGTGGCATCGATGGCGGACATGACCATCTCGCCGGTCGCCACGTCGATCGGCTCGCCGGCCGTGGGGCGCTCCTCGTTCGGCGTGGTGTTCCTGTCCGGATCGCTTTCCGTCCGCGCCCGGGCGCTGCCGTCCCGGCGCAGGCCTAGCTCCCGCTTACTCAGACGCTGCGCGGCGCTCTTGGCGGCGGAGGCGCCCCGCCGCATGGCGCCGGTGCCGCCGCTGGCGAGGGCCAGGAGGAGTTCGGGGGTGAGCTGCCCGGCCGCGCGGGCGGGGTTTCGCTGCCATTCGTCCCAGTTGACGACGGCTTTGGCAAACTCCTGGGGGTGCTGGACGGCATAGGAGGCGCCGTCCACCATCCCCGCCAGGTGCAGACCGGCGCCGTCAGGCCCGTCGCGGACGAGGTCGTCGAAACCCTCGTACCAGCCGCGCATGGTGTCGCCCGCGCCGCCGAAGAAATCACCGAGCCCCTTCTCGAACTTGTCCCACCCCTTGCGGGGCGGGGGCTTGTCAGGGGCTTTCTCCGCCGCTGTGTCAAGTTGCCGCTTGGCCGAGTCGATGACGGTCTGGAGTTCGCTCTCCAGCTTGTCCAAGCGGTCGTAACAGTCCTTCAACGCGCCGAGGCCGGGATCGTCGTCCGGCGGACGCTCCGGCAGCGGATCATCTTTACGATCCAAGGCGGCGTTGTAGTCCGTGACACGGTTCCAGTAGTTTTTGGAGGTCGCCCGTGCCTCGTCCGCGTCGTCGATGATCGGCCTGAGACGCGTGTGAACCGAGCGCAGTTTGTACGCGTAGGAGTCCAGCGCCTTCCCGGAGGCCTCGAAGTACTTCTGCGCGGACTCCAGTTCCTGGGGAAGCTTCTTCGTCGCGTCCTTGAACCCCTCCGCGCCGGCCCCGGTCCAGTCCATCAAGGACAGGTCGACCAGCTTGTCCATTCCGTCCTGGAACGCGCCTGCATAGGCCAGGAGTTTGAGGGCGAGATCATCGACGTCCATAGAGTTGCCGTAAATGACGTCGCTGGGCTTGGCATGGGGAGGTATGCGCTCGACTCCACCGCCCTCCATCGCATCGCGGCTCGTCATATGACCGGCCCCTTCGACTTCGACCCGCCGTCGACCTCCCAGCCGCCGTCGACCCGCAGGCGGGGGCGCTGGGGCACGTCCTGGTAATTGCCGGTGTCGCCGTCGTCCAGCCACGGCTCCTGATAGATCTCTGGCGGCGGATCGAACTTCGGCCTGGACCCTTCCTGCCACGCCTTCATGCCTTGTTCGCCGAACGGCAGCTTGGCAATGTTGGCCGCGGTCGGCGAGAAGTCCTTGATACGCAGCAGATCGGCCAGCACGTAGGCGGCGAGGACCTCCCGGAGCGTCGCCACCACCGTGTCCGTGTGCTCAGCCACTCGCCCCATGCCGAAGCCCCATGCCGAGAGCATCTTCTCGGTCGAAGATCGAATTTCGAAATCGGCCGAGTTCGCGATCTGCGCCGACATCGCGCTCCAGTCACGCTTGATCTGGTGCGCGGCCACCACGGACTCCTCCAGCGGCGTCAGCACCTTGCGCACCGAGGCGATCTCGATCTTGTAGCCGTCACCCGGTGCCACACCCGGCTCTCCCGTGTCAGGCTCCGCCATTGCGCTCCCCCTGCGTGTCCGTGGCCTTGAGTGCTTCCGCGTCCAGCACGAACGTCCGCGGACCCAGCGGATCCACCAACGCGCGCACGCCCTCGGGCAGTAGATCCACCAAGTCCGCGACTGTCGTAGACGCCCACCCGCAGGGCCCGGCGAACAGCCCGAGTGCTTCACAGGAGGTGAAGACCGGCACCACCGGGCCCCCCTCCGTCTCAGAGACCAAAAAGCCGGGTTCGTCCGGGCGTTGGAAGTACAGGCGCGCAGAGTGCATCGCGGCCAGCCGCTCGGAAGGAGACATCGACGCGACCATTTCGTCGCGTATCAGATCACGCAGCGACATGCGCCCCCTCAGTCCGCTCGCGCTATCACTGGCTGACAACTTACGGGGAATTATCGTACACGTGTGCAATCTCTCTTGGCTCTATTCCCTGTTGGCACTCCATGTCGTGGCGTCGGCGGAGTGTGGACAAGGTTGCGGGCGCTCGTACGGGCAGGACCTCCGGGCGGCGTGAAGCGGGGCGACGCGAACCCCAACACCGGAACGATTTGGCCACCCCACCCCGCCCATCAGCCCGTTGAGTCGGGTGGGCGCGTGCACACCCATGGCCCACGAGGGCGCCCCGGGCGCCCTCACCGGCCCAGTGGAGCCCCTGCCTCCACATGCGTGGACGACCGAGGACGGAAGGCGAGATCGCGCCAGCCCGATGACTTGAGTCGATGCCGCTTGCACCCGCAACGCACCTTCGCGCACGCCAACAACGAGGGCTACGACGCGTACCGTGTCGTAGCCCTCGGGGCGCTGAAGCTACGTGAATGCCCAGCGCCTCAGGCGGTCACGTTGAACGCGCGGTAGAGCGCGTAGAGGATGGCCGGCAGCGCTCCGACCAGACCCGAGACGGCCAGAATGACCGCGGGAAGTCGCCGGGTGCTGCGCAGCGACCTGACCAGATAGCCCACCAGTGCGAAGTAGGCCAGCGTGACGATCACGCCGGCGAGCAACCCCACCGACGAAGTCGTGAAGTACATGACAGAGCGACTCTCCTAACGTCCGATTGCCCAGTCCAGATGTGCATCAGTCGAATCCCGCCCTCCCCCATACCGAGGCCCAAGTGGTCTACGGACAGGGCTATCCCGCGAAGGAGGTCCCGCGCATCGGCCATCGTCGCCTCGGGGTTGTCCTTGGAGAGGGCGTCCAAAACGGCCACCGCTCGATCCGCGCCCAGGGCCACCAGCCTGCGCATGCTTTCCTCGCTACGATGCCGAGCTTTCTCGTCGTAATAGTTCTCCAGGATTTCGAGGAACAGTTCGCCACCGGCGTAGGCGGCGAAGCGCTGGAATCGCTGCGCAAGAGCGAAGTCTCCGAGCAGGAGCGATTCTTGGGCAACATCCTCCAAGGCGTTCACCAACGGCCTGCCCTTGCCGTACCCAGTTCTGCCGAAGGCAGGACCCATGATGCGCAGCACCGCATCGATGCGCTCCAGCACGCTCGGGTGCTCAGTGAGCTCCCGAGCCCCGCTGACCATCTGCCAGAGCGTGAACCCGGAACGGAATGTCGTCATGCGGTGACCTTAGAAAGAGGCACTGACAACGACGCCGAGTTGAGTGGATCGTGGCCGGAGTGGCTCGATCAAACGAGTCTCCGCAGGGTGGGGCACCCTCCGCGCTCTGTGCCCAGCCGTGACCCTGGAAGCGGTGAACAGCAGCCCCAGGTCCGAGGCCTGAGGTTCCGCCGTTCTCTCGATCTGACGTCTCGCCCGTCAGGAGGCGGTCACCGACGCACCTGCACGCCACCCAAGGGGCGTGCCACTACGTGCCAGTAGAGGCGGCGAACAGCCGGCCCAGGTCAGCGACCTGGGCCTTCTTCGTTCCCTAGACCTTTCTCGGCGTCGCGCACCGCAGGCGCGCCATCTGCGCCCGCATCACCTCGTGAATGTCCGAGGTGATGCGTCAGGAGGTCCGCGAAGCGCGGCAGGCCGGCTTTCGCGAGTCGGGCGACAGCATCAGCGATCGTGACGGGCGGGTTGCGCTTCTCTCCGGCGAGCCTGATCACCGTCTGCGCCACCTCGTGCGGCAACTCGCCGTACAGCCCGCACAGATAGGAATCCGGGTCGATCACCCGCACTCCCTGCTCGGCCAAGTCACCGGCAGGAAAGTCGGCGAGGTTCCACGTGATCAGGGCGTCCGCCCGTGCGGCCACCGCTGCCGCCGCATGGTGCCGATCGTCGGGGTCATTGCCCGGCATTTCATCCACGAGGTGCCCGTAGGCCGCCGCCGGGATCTCACCGTCGGCGAAGAAGCGTCGAACGGCCTGGGTCACCGCGGTAGCCGACTCCGCCGAACGCCTTCCCTCCCGGACGATGACCCGCTCCCACTCCGCGAGCAGGCGTTCGGACCACACGATTTCGTGGACGAAGTCCTCCGTGAGGGCCAGCATCACGTCCATCACCGAGAACGGAAACAAGACGTTGGTGTCCACGAAGACCCGCGCCGCCACGCTCCTCCTCCACCTTCACAGCTACCGGTGACACCCACGTCAGTACGGCAGGTCGGAGCCCTCCAAAGCGTCAGCGATCTGACGCCGCCCTTCCCTGCGGCGCTCACGCTGCTGCTGGAACGCCAGCACGTCCGCAAGGCGGACCATGCGGTGACTGCTGCCGGGAAGGTTCGTCGAGAGGATGTCACCGGCGTCCAGCAAGCGGGCGACGAACGGCCGGGACAGGCCCAGGAGCTCAGCCGCCTCATTAGGCGACAACTGCACCTCGGACGCCAGGACCGTCACCGCATGCCCGCGCGCCAGCTCACCGGCCGAGGCCAGAAGGACGCGGACCAACTCCCTCGGCAGTGTCAGTTCACCGCCGTCCGGGGTGCGCACCAGGAGCTCGACCGAGTCCGGCGCCATCCGAGCAGCAGCAGCGAGCGCGCCCTGGTGCGAGGGGTTCGGTTCAACCTTCCCAGCACGGGCAAGGACGCTGGAACGAGCCATGGCCGCCTCCAATCACTGACTCGGCGAGAGTGCATCTGAAATAACTGTAACCTGGCCCTCCAGCGTGGGCACCCGTTGAGAGGATGCGCCTTGGCTGCGCCCGCCGGAGGGATCCGCCCCCGCCTTCTCGGCTCTGCCGGGCCGCCGGTCCGGCGAAGCCCCCGGAGCGGACACGTAGCCGGCGGCACGCCAAGCCGGCACCGCACGACCGGACATCCTCCCCGCCGGCACCGCCGCGGACCCCACATGGGAGCCCGTGCCACAACGTGCCAGTAGTGGCGGTAAACAGCGGTCGGCAAGAGGCCCGACGAAGCGATCACGACTAGGCCGTCAGCGGACGTCTTTGCAGGTCAGGCGCCGTACATGGGCCCAAGTGCCGGGTGCTTCCCACACCGGATGTCGAGTGACGTTCGTCGACTCGGCGACCGCGATCCGGCCCCGGCGAGTCTGGACGCTGATCCGGTGGGCGCGCTCGTCGAAGACCCGCGCACCGGCCCTGTCGGAGGCGGCATCCGCCGCCTCGACGCCGAGGAACTCCGCACGGATTCGTCACCGGAGACGACGATTCGGGGTCAGCCTGCCGCATCGGCGGCGCCGTCCTCAGGTTCGGGTGTGGTGGCGATGAGGATCTGACTGGCCTGCGTGATGTTGTCGGCGCGGACGGCTCGGGCCATCGCTTCGCGGGCGGCGTCGGCGGTGGTGTCCGGGGGAACCACCAGCAGGGCGAAGTGGTCGTTGTGGCCGCGGGTGACGAGGACGGTGTCGTCGCCGACGGGGTCGGCGTCGAGGTGCACGACCCGGCCGTCGATGACCAGACGGGTCGGGACGTCCTGCCAGGCGGAGGCGTCCAGGCCGACCCGGGTGATGGGCCCGAGGTGCGCGGTCAGTGCCGTGATCAGGGCGGGCAGCTCGGTCGTGACGTCCCTGGAGCGCGGCCACCAGGCGCCGTCCAGGAGCCCCTGGCGGGACTGTGTGGTCTCCAGGCGGAGCAGGGCGGCGCCCGGCTTGACCGCGTGGTGGATCGCGTCCGGGAGGAGCTTCGGCGGGGCGGGGTTGTCGGATGCGGCCATGGTCGTTCCGCCTGTCTTGCGGTACTGCGGTACGTAGGCACCCCGCGCGAGGGCCGGCAGCGGCGTCGGGAGGACTTCGGGCTGGGGGACGCCCCCGTCGCTTCACGGTACTCCGCCCGCGCAGGGTGCGGCGAGGGGACCCGACAGCGCCGCTCCCGCCGTCGGCGCCGGAAATGCCTGGCCAGAAGCGGCTTCCTGGATCGCGTACCGGAGTACGGTGAAGAGACCGGGAGTATTTCGCACACCCGCTCCCACGCGGACGTCGTTTCCGGCGATCACTGCACCGGGCCGTTCGCGAACGGCCCGGGGACGGGTCCGCGACATGACCACGACCCTCGACCGCGCTGCGCAGCCGGCTGCTGTCCTGCGCCCGGCCCGCTTGTCCCTCACGCCGAAGAGCTCCCTCGCGGGTCAGCTGGACGGTGCCTGGTGGCCCCGCTCTCGTGACCTCGGAGCCGAGCTCCCCGCTCTCGCCGCCGCTCTGGACGCGCCCTGGGGGCGCGTCACCCGTGTCAGCGTGAACCCCGGCCGCTGGCCGGTCGTCCCGCGCACGGTTGCCGTGGACGGGCGCTTGCTGCACGTGGGCTGGTTCGCCGAACAGGACCCCGACAAGCTGATCCTGCTCTCCTACACCGTCGGCCGCTGGGACCTGCTCGTGATCCCGCCCGAGACCGAGCCCGCGGCCGCGGCCAGGCTGATGGCCGCCGCCGCGATCCCGGGCAGCGTCCTGACCGCGGGCGTCCTGATGGCCAACGAGACCGTCATCGGGCGCGGCATCCGCGACGCCCGCCGCCGGGAAGCCGCCTGGGAGGACGAGGGCGGGGCCTGCATGTCGCCCTTCGGGGAGCCGATGGGCCGGTCCGCCCTGCCGCTGCCCGGGAACGGCCGGAGGTGAGTTCCGTGGAGACCCTCGTCCTCGTCGCGGCGGTCATCCTGATGATCGGCGTCGCCATGCGCTGGATCCACGTGCTGAACGCCCGGGACGACGCCCGGATCGAGGCCTGCCGCTTCATCGAGGCCCAACGCTTCAGTGACCCCCAGTGTCGAGGCCTCCGGGCCTGCCGGACGACACCGGTCGTCGAGCCCACCACACGGGTGCCGACCGGTGAGGAACGGATCTTCCTCCGACCGGGGGCAGCGGTCGGGGTGCTTCGGCGCCCCGACCCGCCGGCCTCTCGCCCACCCCGAAGGGAACCACGCCCACGTGAAGTACATCGAGACCCAGACCCTGCCGTCACTCGGGCATGCCGAGGTCCGGATCATCGCGCACACGCCGGAAGCCGCCCGAGCGGTCGCGGAGGCGCTCCGCCGCTGTTTCGCAGGCGCGGAACAGCGCAGCTACCCCGCCCTCGACGGCAACACCCGCCTCCACCTCACCGTGGACACGGCGACGCCCGCCGGCCCCGCCCGCTCGTGGCTGGCCGCCAGCAGGACCCCCGCCGGCACCGGCGCACACTCCGACGAGATCTGAGGAGCCCCGAGAGAAGCCGCCGAGGAAGGGACGGCCACGGGCCCGGCCTGATTCGGAAGGAACGCCCTAGTCTTTCTAGATACGGGCGAACTTCTCGGTCTGCCGGGCGAACTCCTGGGCCATGGCCGCGCTGACCGTGGGCCTGGTGTCGCCGATGGTGCCCAGGTAGTCCTCGGTGGTGGGGCGGGCCCGGGCTCCGGTGTCGAAGGTGCGCTCGAACTGGACCTGGGAGACGGTGCGCGCCACATGGGCGATGTCGGCAGGGGTGAACCCCTCGCTGGCGGACGCCAGCGCCGTGCTGTCGGCCTCCGCGCCCGCCCGGGCCAGGTAGCTCTCCCACATCCCGGTCCTCGCGCGGTCGTCGGGCGGGCCGATCGGCAGCACGTAGTCGAACCGGCCGTGCCGCAGGAACGCGGAGTCGAGCGTGGTCACGTCGTTCGTAGCGCAGACGAGCAGCCGCCCGTCCTGGCCCCGGAACCGCACGATCGCCTTGAGCAGCTCGTTGACGACACCGACCGCGGTCGCATCCGCGCCGCTCCGGGTCCCCGCGATCTCCTCGACCTCGTCGATGAAGACCAAGACGTGATCGAGCAGGGCGATCTCGTCGAAGCGCCGGTTCAGCCCGCTGGCCAGCCCGTACTCGGCGGCCAGCCGGGCGGGGAACAGCTCGAGGAACGGCCATCCCAGACGGCTTGCGATCGCGTGCGCGAACGTGCTCTTCCCCGTTCCGGGCGGGCCGAACAGCATCACCGCCCGCGGCAGCTCCACTCCGTGCTGGGCAGCCATTTCGGGATGGGCCAGTGGCAGGACCAGGCGCCGCTCGATGAGCTCCTTCTCCCGCTCCATGCCCGCGACCTTCTGCCACAGTCCCCCGGGCGGCAGCTCCGCTCCCAGCGACGCGAGCATGCTGACCGCCTGAGGGGTCACTCGCCCGCGCTTCTCGAAGAAGACCAGGCCCGGACGGGCGCCGAAGCCGCAGTTGTGCAGGGCGGTGGCACCGGTCTCGCCGTCGGGCAGGACCGCGTGCACCGTTCGGACGCCGCCGGCGAACAGCCGGTGCTCCAGGGCCGTGATCAGGTCGCTGCCCAGACCCTGGTGCCGCCAGGCAGGCGCCATGCTGATGCGCAGGATCCACGCCCGCTCACCCTCCACCCTGCTCACCGCGGCGCCGACCACCTCCTCGTCGGCGGTGGCCACCACCGCCGGGTGGAGAGCCTGGAGGGCCGCCACCGCGTCCGACAGCGCGAAGAGGGGCGACTCTTCGACCGTGCTGCTTTCCGCGTCGACCCGGATCACCGCTTCGAGATCGTCCTGGGCGTAGTCCCTGACGCGCCAACCCGTCATGATCAGCTCCGCGTGTTCGGCCGTACTCCCATCATCAGCCGATGTGCGCGGGACGCGCGCGGCAGGGCCCGCGGGCTGCACCACCAGGGCAGCTTGGTGTGAATGGACGCCACACAGCCGCCGTTGGTGACGACCCGCTGGTGGGCGTGCCCGTCGTTCCGGCTCGACGTGGGCGCAGACGAGGGCGACGAGGCCTGCGGGGACGGCGGGGCCTGCGGGGACTGCGGGGACGGCGCTGCGTGGCGGGGAAGTCACCGAAGTGCCGGAGGTCGCCGCTCGGCACGGCGGTGCCGAACGAGAGCAGCGGCGACGGAGCGGGGGCGCACCGTCACCCGGTGATGGTGAACGGCGTGTCGGCGGTCCGCTTGCTGTCCAGTCCCTTGGCCTCGACGGACCTCTGCTGGTTGTCCACACCCTCCGCAGGAACCTTGATCTCCGCGACGAAGCCCCCGTCGGCCGAAGCCGTGACATCCCGGAGCTGCCACTCCTTGCCGTAGCTGCCGTTGAAGATGAGGCGCACCCGCTCGCCCGCCGCGAAGCCCGAGCCGGTGAGGGTGATCACCATGCCGCTGGAACCGCTGTCCGGGTTCGCCTCGACGCGGGCGTTCTTCGATGCCTTCGGTGACGGACTCAGGGCCGGCAGGGACTGGACCGGCTTCGAGGCCGCCGGGGAGGAGGGGGGCGAGGATGCGGACGGCTGGGCAGAAGTGACGGCGGCGGGGCCCGGCTGCGCCTCAGGCCCGCCGTCGTGGCTGCCCACCGCGACGGCGGCGATGACTGCGGCCGCGATGGTGGCCCCGGCCGTGATCAGCGCACCGATCACCGCGCCCCGGTTCGGGCCGGAGCTCGGCGGCTGGGCCGGCGGCGGTGGAAAGGGACGGGGCGCGTGGGCCGGGGGCGGGGGTACGGAGCCGGGCGAGGGACCCGGGCCGCCGAGTTCGGACACCGCACAACCTCCAGGACAATGATCTGATCAGATGCGATCACCTTATCCACGGTGACCAGTGGTCAGCTCCGCGTTATTCAGAGGCAGTTGCTGAAACGCCTTGTCCAGGCCTCTAGGCGATGTCGACAGGGCTTGCGCCATGGCGACGTCCGCGGGCGGTGCACGATCCAGGGAAGGTCCAGCTGGACGTGGCCCTCGCGGTCGCCCTGGGCGGGGACCGCCCCTCGGATGTCGGGACGCTGCGGGCCGAGCCGGCCGGTTCGGGCCAGTGGCCTCCGGCCCAACCGTCTCCCGCCTCATCGATACCCTTGCCTCAGCTGGGCCGAAGGTCCTTCACGCGGTCGACGCTCGCGGGCTGTGGGGTACGGGTGTCCGGGGCCGGGGCCGGGTCCAGGAGCGGGGCCGGGGCCGGGGCCGGTGGGCCCGCGAGTTTCAGCAGGGGGCCGGTCATCAGGGTGGTGACCAGGGCGACGACGGTGAGTATCGCGAGCAGCGGACCGTCGATGATGCCCGCCTCGTGGCCGATCTGGAGGACGACCAGCTCGGTCAGTCCGCGGGTGTTCAGGAGCACGCCCAGAGTGAACGACTCCCGCCAGGGCAGGCCCGCGTACCGCGCGGCAAGCCCCGCGCCGCCGATCTTTCCGAGGACGGCCACGACCAGCAGGGCCGGCAGGACCAGCCCGCCGCCCGAGGAGAGGTCCAGGGCCGACAGGTCCACCCCGAGCCCGAATCCCAGGAAGAAGAAGGGCAGCAGCACGGTCTTGGACGTGGTGGCCAGCGGCTGGGCGGCGGCGACGGCGAACGGGTTGCCGGCCGGCCACACCAGGCCCACCAGGAACGCGCCGATGAGCTGGTGCACGCCGAGGGCGGCGGTCAGCGCCGCGGAGGCGGCCATCGCGGTGACGAGCACGACCCGCAGGGTGGCGAGGTCGGTGGTCTCGCCCTTGCGCGCGAACCACCCGGCCGCCGCCCGGCGCACCGGCCCCAGGTAGACGGCGACGACGACCACCGCGATCAGCGCGCGTACGGCCGCGTCCCGGTGGTCCGAGCCCTGGGACAGCGCGAGGACCGCCGAGAGCGCGAGCCAGCTGCCGCCGTCGCCGACGGCCGCGGCGAACAGGCTCAGCCGGCCGGGCCGGGTGCGGGAGAGGCCCAGGTCCTCCAGCATGCGGGCCAGCACCGGGAACGCCGTGATGCTGATCGCGCATCCGATGAACAGGACGAAGACGGACTCCGGCAGGCCCGCGGGTGTGTAGCGGTCCGCGAGCGGCACGGCGGCCAGGGCGCCGCCTGCGAACGGGACGAACAGGGAGGCCTGGCTGACCAGCAGGCCCTGCCGGGCCGTGCCCCGCACCCGCAGGGAGCAGAGCTCCTGACCGGTGAAGAACATGAACACCGCCAGGCCGATCTGCGCGAGCCCGGAGAACATGGGCAGCACGGCCTCCGGGAACAGCCACGCCGCCGCCTCGGGGGCGAGCGCGCCCAGGAGCGAGGGGCCGAGGGCGATGCCCGCGACCACCTCGCCCATC
Source organism: Streptomyces sp. NPDC006544 (assembly GCF_040611715.1). NCBI lineage: Bacteria > Bacillati > Actinomycetota > Actinomycetes > Kitasatosporales > Streptomycetaceae > Streptomyces > Streptomyces sp. NPDC006544. Next base: position 95,849 of record NZ_JBEXOV010000012.1, read on the forward strand.
ACGCGCGGCTGGCCCACCCGGACGGCGAGCGTGCCTGCGGCCCGCGACAGGGCGAGGACGACGGCCGCACCGAGGAAGAAGTGGCCGACGGAGTCGAGAGGAAACATGCGGTTCCGTTCTGCCGGACCCGGCAGGTCCGGCCCTTCGCGGTGCGGCGGTACGACGGTAGGGGGTACGGGGTACCGGGGGGCGCGCCGGTAGGGCGGCGCGGCGGTACGGGGCCGCGGCGGTGCCGGGTGCCGTCAGTGGCGGGGGCGGCGGCTGAGTGCCATGCCGGCGAACAGGAAGACCACGCCGAGCGCGCCGGAAATGACGGCCGCGGTGGTCTGGGCGGGCTGGTCGCTGGCGTGCAGGACGGCCGTCACGACGCCCATCACGCCGCTGATGTAGCAGAAGATCGTCAGGAAGATCTTGAGGCTGGGATTCATGGGGGGGGTGGGTCCAATCGGAGGGGGCGGGTGTTCGGGCCGGGTCAGTGGGGGGTGTTCGCGCCGGGTCAGCGGGGAGCGGTGCCCGTGGCGGTGAAGCCGAGCAGCATCACGTACGCGTCCGGGTCGGCGCGGAAGCGGTTCCAGCGGTCGGCCGCCAGCGCGAACTCGCCGAGGCTCACCACGCCGGCGGCCACGAGCGGCTGGAGGCGGCCGGGGCCCAGGTGCGGGGCGAAGGCCTCGACGGGGTGGTCGTCGTTGGTGGTGGCGAACGGGCGCAGGGCCACGTCCTCGTAGCCCGCGCCGCGCAGCAGCCGGGTCAGGCGGCGTCCGACGGTCCGGTCCCCGCCCGCCGACGCCTGGGCCTGGGCCAGCTTGCCGTGGATTACGGCCAGTTCGGGGTAGGAGGGCTCGGCCAGGCCCCAGCAGGAGGCGTCGACCTCGGTCACGGCGATCCGTCCGCCGGGCCGCAGCACGCGCAGCGCCTCGGCGAGTACGGCCTGCGGGTCGGCCAGGTGCTGGAGTACGTAGCGCAGCAGCACGAAGCCGGCCGAGTCGTCGGGGAGCGGCAGGGCCGCGCCGTCGGCGACGAGGAGTTCGGCGCCGCAGCCGGCGGCGTGGGCCAGCAGGTCGCCGTCGATGTCGACGGCGGTGTGGGCGAGGCCGGGCAGGGCGGCGCGCAGCCTGCGGGTGACCGCCCCGGAGCCGGCACCGATCTCGACGAACGGGCCGGCGTGCGCGTCCAGGCCCGCCTCGCGCAGGATGCGCAGCTCGGCGCCGAACGACAGCTCGGCCTGGGCCTCCAGGCGGGCCAGTTCGCCGGTGAGCCCGCCGGCCGTGGTCGCGGCGGGGTCGTACGAGCCGCCGACCGGGCCGGCGTCGGCGCCCGCCCGGTCGGCCCGGCCTGCCCGGTCGGCCCGGCCTGCCCCGTCCGCCGGGGCCACCGGAGCCGCCGGCGCCACCGGAGCCACCGCGCCCGACGGGGCCGGCGCGGGAAAGGACGTCAGGGGGGACGTGGTCATCGGGGCCTCGCAGTCATCCGCATGCCGTGCTTGGGTCGCAGGGTCACCAGGGCTTCCGGCTCCACCGGGAAGCCGGGCTCCAGTTCGAGGCGGGTCACGCGCATCAGGACGGCCAGCACCAGCGTGGCCTCGATCAGGGCCAGGTGCTGGCCGATGCAGATGCGCTCGCCCCCGCCGAAGGGCAGGTAGAGGTGGCTGGGCAGGTCGGCGTCCTCGAACCGGTCGGGTACGTACGCATCGGGCCGGTCCCAGTAGTCGGGGTGCCGGTGCAGCACCCACTGGCTGACGCACACCAGCGTCCCGGCGGGGATCTCGTAACCGCCGACGGTGTCGGGGCCCTTGGCGCGCCGGGAGATCAGCCACACCGGCGGGTAGAGGCGCATGGCCTCCTCGATCGCGCGCCGGCAGTGCACCAGGTCGGGCAGGTCGGCCGCGGTGGGCGTGCGGTCCCCGAGGACGGCGTCGAGTTCCGCCCGGACCTTCTCGGCCTCCTCCGGGTGCCGGTCGAGCAGGTACAGGGTCCACGTCAGGGCCTTGGCCGTGGTCTCGTGGCCCGCCATGACCAGGGTGAGCACCTGGTCGCGCAGTTCCTCGTCGTCCAGCTCGCCGATCATCGCGTCGAGCAGGGACGCGGACCCGTGCGCGGGGGGCTGCCCGCCGGCGACCGCCCGTCGGGAGGCGATGACGGTGCGGGCGATCAGCTGGAGGAACATCCGCGCCTGTACGTATCCCTTGCGGCGCAGCGCCGTGTCCGCGGGGTCCGGGTCGGGGGCCGGTACGTAGTGCCCCATGAACCGGTTGGCGGCGTCGACGGCGCGCCCGAAGCCCTCGCCGGCCGCCCCCAGGTCCACGCCGAGTACGGCGCGGGTGAGGATCGCCAGGGTCAGCGAGGTCAGGTGGTGTTCGACGGGGAGGGCACTGCCGTCCCGCACGGCCGGCTGCCAGCGCGCGAGGAGGGCTTCGGTCTCCTCGGTGATGATGGTGTCGAAGGTGGCGACCTCGGTGCGCCGGAAGGCAGGGGCGCACTGCTTGCGCTGGCGGGCCCACTCGGCTCCGTTGCTGGTCAGCAGCCCGTTTCCGAGGAGGGGCCGCAGCATCGCGTCGTCGGGGGTGCCGGCCTTGGTGTAGTTGGCGGTGTTGTCCTTCAGTACGTGCTTGGCCAGCTCGGGCCGGTGCAGCATGACCACCCGCTCGCCGTCGCCGACATGACTGGTGATGTCGCCGTAGCGGCGGTTCATCCCGGTCACGAAGGCCAGCGGGTCGGCCCGCATGAGTGCCATGTCCACAGGGGTGTCCGGCCCCGGTGGGACGGTGCCCGCCGGGGCGGTGGTGGCTGTCACGTAAACCTCCGTGGATGGCTTGGTCCGAATTACGTACGCCCCTGCGCAAGCAGCCCCGCGATACGTACCGGCTGTCGGTAATTTCGTAATCGCCGCGGGAATTGCCCCGGTAGCGCTCCGGGCGGGCGCCGTACGGCGTCCTGCGTGAGAGCATGCCTACGCAGGCAGGGCAACTGTGCCTGCGGGCGCGGGTGGTTCGGCCACAGTAACTCCCCCAGAGAATGCACTCAATGCTTATGGGGAGCGGCCGGATACTTATCGGACGGAGGCCTTCGGATTACGTTTCCTTGCGTCTTGGCCGGGCGGTTCTCGGCGTGTGAATCTTGCTTCGTCGCCGGCTGGGCGGCCGCATCGAATCCGCAGCAATCGCAAGGAATGGAGAGTCCACATGGCACTCGACCCGCAGCAGCGCGCTGAGTTCGTGAACTCCTACACCCGGGTTCTCATCAGCGCCTGGTCCGACGAGGCGTTCTCCGCCAAGCTCGCCTCCGAGCCGCGGACCGCGCTCGCCGAAGCCGGCCTCGAGCTCCCGGCCGATGCCGAGGTCGTCATCGTCACCCAGGCCCCCGACGGCCACGAGCAGGGCAACCTGGACGTCCAGGTCGACCTGTGGGAGACGGGCCTGGAGACCGGCCGCTACGAGTTCCACATCCCGGCGACCCCGACGGTCGACGCGGTCGAGCTCAGCGAGGGTGACCTGTCCGACGTCGCCGCCGGCGTGCTTGACGCCTGCAACTACTGCTGCTGCCCCTGCTGCTGCTGCACCTGACAGGCGCTCGCACCCCTTCCCACTTCGCTGGAGCGTCCCATGCCCCCTGCGCCGACGGCACATCCCGTTTCCGTACGCGGACTTTCCAAGCGGTACGGTGACGTCCAAGCCGTTCGCGGCATAAGCCTCGATATTCATCGTGGCGAAGTGTTCGCACTGCTCGGGCCCAATGGCGCCGGAAAGACGACGACCGTCGACATTCTGACGGGAGTGCAGAGGCGCACCGGTGGAGACGTGCGGGTCCTCGGCCGTGATCCGGCCGAGGATCCGCGGGAATGGCGGGCGAAAATAGGTGTGGTGCCCCAGACGGCGGGCACCTACTCCGATCTGACCGTAAAAGAAGTCGTCACGCATTTCGCCGCCATGTATCCGGCCCCGCTGCCGGTCGGCGAGGTGCTGGGGATGGTGGGGCTCGGCTCCCTCCACTCCCGCCAGGCCTCCGCGCTGTCCGGCGGCCAGCAACGCCGTCTGGACGTCGCGGTCGGCGTCGTCGGCGATCCCGAACTGATCTTCCTGGACGAGCCGACCACCGGCCTGGACCCGGTGGCCCGCCGTGAGGCGTGGGAGCTCGTCCGGTACTTCGCCGACCGTGGCCGTACGACCGTCCTGACCACGCACTACCTCGACGAGGCCGAGGAACTGGCCCAGCGGGCCGGCGTCGTCGTGGGCGGCCGGCTCGTCGAGTACGGACCGCTGGCCTCGTTCGGCGGCCGCGACCGGACGCCCGCCACCGTCTCGTTCCGCCGCGGCGAAGCACTGGCCGGCGTCGCGCTGCCCGCGCTGCCGCCCGGCACCGAGGTGGTGCCGTCCGGTCCGGGGACCGTGACGCTGCGCACCACCGCGCCCTCCCACGCGTTGGGCCTGCTGCTGCCCTGGGCACGCGAGGCGGGCTCGCTGGAACTCGCGGACCTGCGCGTGCACCTGCCCACCCTCGAAGAGATCTACCTGAGTCTGATCGACAGGGAGAGCAGGGAGACCGCTGCATGACCGCGACCGCGCCCGAAACCAGGACCGCAGCACCGGACCCGTCCGGTGACGGGGCGATCCACCCCGCCGAAACCGTGCCCGCGCGCCCTTCCTCGCGCCGTGCGAGAGGGTACACGCGGGCCTGCGCGGCGCGTTCGTCGGTCGAACTGAGAGCGTTCTTCCGCAACAAGCAGTCCCTCGTGTTCACCCTGTTCTTCCCGGTGATCCTGCTCGTCGTCTTCGGCTCGATCTTCGAGGGGAAGGTCGAGGGCACCGACACGGACTTCCGGCAGGTCTTCATGGCCGGGGTGATCGCGGCGGGCGTGATGAGCACCGCGTTCTCCGGCCTGGCCATCAACGTGGCCATCGAGCGGGACACCGGCACCATCCGCCGCCTCGCCCTGACCCCGATGCCCAAGTCGGCGTACTTCGTGGGCAAGCTCGTCCGCGTGGTGGTCACCACCGTGCTGGAGACGGTTCTGCTCATCGGCATCGCCGTGGCCGCGTTCGGGCTGCCCCTGCCGCAGACCGCCGAGCGGTGGGGCACCCTCGCGTGGTGCCTCGCGCTGGGCACCGCGGCCTGCGCGCTGGCCGGCACCGCCTACAGCGCGCTGATCCCCAACAGCCGTTCCGCCGCGGCCGTGGTGACGCCCGTCTTCATGGTCCTGCAGTTCATCTCGGGCGTGTTCTACCCGTTCGACCGCCTGCCGCTGTGGATGCAGAACACCGCCGCCCTGTTCCCCGTGAAGTGGATGGCCCAAGGCTTCCGTTCGGTGTTCCTGCCGGACACCTTCGCCGTCGTGGAGCCGGCCGGTTCCTGGGAACTGGGCCGCATCGCCCTGGTCCTGGCGCTGTGGGCGGTCGGCGGCCTGCTGGCGACCGGTCTGACGTTCGGCTGGCGCGGCCCGCGGGTGCGCTAGTGCTGTGACCGGCGGGTCACCCGATGACAGCGGCCGGGCGGGAGCCGGGCGAGAGAAGTGCCGTGATGAGGAGAACGCGTACATGACCGAGGCTGCCGGGCTGCCCGCCCACCTGAACCACCCCTTCAGCCCCGCCGGACGGGTCGACCCGTACCCGGCGTACGCATGGCTGCGGGCCCACGACCCCGTGCACCGCGACCCGATGACCGGCATGTGGCTGGTCACCGGGCATGCCGACTGCGCGGCTCTGCTCAAGGACCCGGCGTTCTCCGCGGCCTCGGGACAGCGCGAGCGGTCCCGCGACGACGACCTGCCGGTGTCCATGCTGACCACGGACGGCGTCGACCACACCCGGCTGCGCGCCCCCGGCGCCCTGCTGCTGGGCCCGGCCGCCCTGGCGTCCGTGGCCGACGCGATCGCCGCCGACGCCGACGCCCTGCTCGACCGGGCCGTGGAGCGCGGCGTGCCCCTGGACGCCGTGGAGGAGCTGGGCGCGCCGCTGGCCACCGCCGTACTGGCACGGCTGTTCGGCCTGCCCGAGGACGAACAGGGGACGCTGGCCGCACTCGCCCGTGCCGCGTCCGTCAACCTCGATCCGCTCGCCCCGCCGCACATCGCGCGCCTGGGCCGCGCCGCCATGGGCGAGCTGACCGGGTTCCTCGACGCCCACACCGACCGGGTGGACCCGCAGTGCCCGCTCGGCCGGCTCGCCGCCGACACCCGGCTGACCCGGCAGGAGATGCTCGGCGTCCTCGGCCTGGCCGTCGTCGGGGGCTGGCAGCCGCTGGCCGAGGCCGTCGGCAACGCCCTGTACTGGCTGCTGCCGCGCCCCGAGGTACGCGCCGCCCTCCGCGCCGCCGGCCAGGACGCGGCCGAGACGGCCGTCGACGAACTGCTGCGCCTCGAAGCGCCGATCCCCTTCACCGCCCGCGTCACCGTCCGCGACGCGGAGCTTCCCGGCGGGCGCATCCCGGCCGGTCAACGGGTCCTCGCGGTACTCGCCGCCGCCAACCGGGACCCCGCCGTCTTCGCCGACCCCGGCGGCCTGGTGTGGGACCGGCGGCCCAACCCGCACCTCGCCTTCGGCGGCGGCCCGCACTTCTGCCTGGCCGCCCGCCTGGTCAAGCAGTCCGGCGCGGTGCTGCTCGGCAGGATCGTCCGCCGCTTCCCCGAGGCCGTCGTCGCCGGCCCGGACCCGCGCTGGGCGCCGTCCCTGATCCCGCGCCGCCTCACCTCCCTCCCCGTCGACCTGGGGACGGACGTACGGGACGCGGCCGGGCTGGAGGGGGCACATGCCTGAGGTGGTCGTGATCGGAGCCGGGGTCGCAGGGCTGGCCTGTGCCCAGCGTCTGGAGCAGGCCGGCGTCGACACCCTCGTCCTGGAGGCCCGCCCCCGGATCGGCGGCCGCGTCCGCACGTTCCGCCCGGCCGACGGCGGCCCGGCCCTCGAACTCGGCGCGCAGATCGTGCACGGCGACCGGAACCCGGCCCACACCGTCCTCGGCCCGCTGCCCGCCGCGCCGCGCCCGTCGGCGGCGTACGTCGTGGCCGGGCGCGTCGCCCGCCCCATGCGTGTCCTCGCCCGCGGCGCGAACCCGCCGTGGCTGCTGGAGGGCAGGCTCGCCGGCTACGCCCCGGCCCCGGGCGGCCCCGGCGGCGGGCTCAGCGTCAGCGGCTGGCTGGCGGCGAGCGGCGCCGCGCCCGCCGAGGCGGCCACGGCCCGCGAGTGGCTGCGCCAGACCTGGGCCGCGGACCCCGACCGGCTCGACGCCGCCGCAGTGGCGGCCGCGGTGCGCCAGGACGGCGGCGGCCGCGGCGAGTTCACCGTGCCCGGTGGCCTGGACCTGCTGCCCCGCACCCTCGCCGAAGGGCTGGACGTGCGCACCGGCACCCCCGTCCGCCGGATCGCGGCCGACCCCGGAGGCGGCGTGCGCGTCCTCACCGGTGACGGCGAACTCACCGCGGACCGGGCGGTCCTCGCCGTACCGCCCGCCGTGGTCGCCGGCGGCCTGCTCACCGTCGACGGGCTCGGTCCGGAGAAGACCGCCGCCGCGAGGACGCTCGTACCCGGCGACGGCTTCTGCGCCGTGGTCACCCTGAGCGGCCCGGCCCCCGAAACGGCCTCCGTGTTCGACGCGGACGGCGTCGGCGGGTTCGTCTCCTGCCGGCAGGGCCGCCCCGAGGTGCTGATCGTCGCCAAGTCCGCCGCGGCCGCGTGCGTCCGGGAGGCGGCCGGGTCCGCGGTCCACCTCGCCGGGCTGCTGGCTGTGGCGCTGCCGTGGACCAGGGGCGCGGCGGTCGTGGGGGCCGAGACGGCCGACTGGGCCGCCGACCAGTACAGCGGCGGGGCGTTCTGCGCCCCGGGACCCGGCACGGACCGGGCGGCCCGGGACTGGGCCCGTCCCCCGCACGGGCGCGACGGGCGGCTGTTCTTCGCGGGGGAGGCCGCCGTGACCGGGCGGGCACTGCCGTGGCTGCAGGGCGCGTACGCCGACGGGCGGCGCGCCGCACAGGAAGTACTGGAGGCGGGGAAGCAGTGACCGTGAACGTGCATTCGGGGTGGTACCTGGCGGGTTTCGCGTCCGGACTGAGCGGCGAGGTAGTGCCGTTGGACATCGGCGGGCGCCGTCTGGTGGCCGTGCGCGCGGAGGGGCGCCTGCGCGTCCACGACGCCGACTGCCCGCACCGCGGCGCCCACCTCGGCTACGGCGGCCGGGTGGAGGGCGGCTGCCTGGTGTGCCCCTTCCACGGGCGGCGCATCGGGCTGGGGCAGCCCTCGGGTGAGGGAAGCCGGCCCTGGGTGCGCGAGCACGAGGTCGTCGAGTGCGGCGACGCCGTCTTCGTGCGCCTCACCGACGGACCGGACGACGACCGCGGGCTGCGTGCCGTACTCAAGGAGCTGGCCGGCTCGATGCCGCTGGTCAAGGCCGTGGAGCGGCCGGTGGCCGCGGCCGCGGACCTCATCGTCGAGAACGCCTTCGACACCGACCACTTCACGGCGCTGCACAAGGTCCACCGGATCCGCGGCATGAGGCATTCCGCCGGTGTGCACGGCGAGTTGGTGATGGACGGGGAGTTCCCGATGTCCGCCTCGCCCTGGGCCGGCCGCGGTGCGGCGGCGGCGGCGCAGCCGTACGTTCCGCGTTTCCACGCGCGCGCGTACAGCCCCGGCGTCGTCGTCACCGAGTTCGGGCCCCCCGACGAGGTGCACGTCATCGTCACCGGCGCCGTGCCCGACGGGCGCGGGGGCTGTGTCGCACGGGTCGCCGTCGGCGTGCGCGAAGGCCGCGAGAAGCAGCTGCCCATGCTGATCGCCGGCAGCGAGCGGGCCCTCGCCGAGGACATCACCGTCTGGGAGCACCTCAACCCGGGGGTGACGCCCCGCTACGATGCGGCCGACGCGGCCGTCGTCGCGTACAGGGAGTTCTGCGCGGGCTTCGCCGAACTCGGCGAGGGGAAGGCACCGTGACCGGGACCGAAACGGGGACAGGGACGGCGACCGGCGCCGGTCACCGACCGGGCCGCACCGGCGGGCCCGGCGGCGGCGACCGGCGCCACGTCTCCCGCGAGCCGCTGCCCGGCGAGCGGGAGGGCGCGTACGACGGGCTGCGCACCCTGACCTACGGCAGCGGCCCCACCGTGCTGTGGGTGCACGGCTACACCATGGACGCCAGCCTGTGGCGGCCTTTGTGGCGGCTGCTCCCCGGGCTGCGCCACGTCGGCGTGGATCTGCCCGGGCACGGCGGCTCCGAGGCGCTGCGGCCCGGGCTGACCATGCCGGAACTCGCCTCCCGCGTGATGGGGCTGGCCCGCGAGCAGGCGGCCCGGCGGTGGGTGGGCCTGTCCTTCGGGTCGACCGTCGCGCTGGAGATGGCCCTCGCGTTCCCGGACGAGGTCGACCGCCTGGTCGTGGGCGCGCCGACCCCGGCCGGCGGACCGCCCGACCCGGCGGCCCGCAAGCGGTACATCGAGATGCTGATGCTGCGCCGGATGCGGGGGGCCGAGGCGTCCGAGCTGCTGGCCGATCTGTGGATGGCGGCGCCGCCGGACATCTTCCGGGGCACCGAGGCCCATCCGGTGCTCCGCGCCGAGCTGCGGTCCGTCGTGGCCCGCCACTCCTGGGCCGAGCTGGACAGCGGGGCGATGGCGGGGCTCAGCGCGCACGTGCACTCCGGGGAGGACCTGGCGCGGATCACGGCCCGTACGTTCGCACTGACCGGCAGCGCCGACATGCCCGTATTCCACGACAACGCCGCTTTGCTGTCCCGGGTGGTGCCCCGCTGCCGCGTCCACGTCGTGCCCGACGCGGGCCATTTGCCCTTTCTCGAACAGCCGTGGGCCGTGGCGCCGCTGCTGCTGGACCACCTGTTGGCCTGTTAGTCACTTAATGGGCCTGCCGATTCCCGTATAAAGTGATCAAGGAAAACAAATCGGGGGGCTTGGGGGACATGCCGATATTTACGCTTGAGTTCTTTGGGACGATCCTCCAGGTGATGGGGCTGGTGGAGGAGTCTGACCTCGCCTTTCACTTCGGCCGGCATCTGCTCGAGAAACGGGCGGAGCCGGTGCGGACCGCGGTGAGCCTGCATTTCGCCGCGCACACCGGGGTGGGTCAGGCAGGGCGCGAGGTGCGCGTGATCGACGGCGAGGGGCGCGTACTACGCCGCTGGGGCTACCACGGCATAGGCGGAATCCCGCCAGTTTTGCCGCCCTTCGCCGTCCTGGAGCACCCGTACGCGGTCGTACAGGCGGCCGTGCTGGCCAAGGGCGCCGGCGTGGTTGCGCTGGTCGGCGGCATCGGATCGCCCCGGAACTCCGTGGCGCTCGCCCTGGGCGCCCGCGGGTGGCGCATGGTTTCCGGCCAATACCTGGTCGTCGACCGCGTCACCGGCGAGACGCTGCCCTACCAGCTGCCGCTCGAACTGCGGGGCCCTGCCCTGGAGGCCGCCCGGGCCGCCGGCCTCACCGACGGCCCCGGCAGCGACGTACGGACGGTCTGCTCGCCGCTGACGGGCCCGTCCGTCATGGTCCGCCCGGAACGGCTGATCGCCACGGCGGACATCCGCGAACGGCTCGGCCCCGCCACGCTGGTCCGGCTCTGCAGCACGGGCGGGCAGCGGTCCCGGCTGGAGGACTGGGACTTCGCCGCCTCGGTGTGGCCCCCGGTCGCCTCGGCGGACCCCGCCTTCGCGGCCACCCCCCGGATGCGCCTGCTGCTGCCCGCATCGGGCGCCGCCGAAGAGGCCGCCGACCTGCTCGACGGACGAATGACCGCGACCACCCCGAAGGGAACCGCGCCGTGCCCCGCCGTACCTCCTACGCTGACGGAACTCCTTGCTGGATCGACCACGTAGGCGTCGACCCCACCAGTGCCAAGGACTTCTACGCGGCCCTCTTCGGCTGGGAGTTCCGGCCCGAGGGCGGCCGGGGCTACCACTTGGTGCTGCTCGGCGGCGAGATCGTCGGCGGCCTCGGACCGAGCCCGGCCGGACCGCGCTTCGGCTCCGCGTGGACCGTGTACCTCGCGGCGAAGGACCTCGACGCCGCCGGGCGGCGGGCCGAGCGGCACGGCGCCCGCGTGGCCGTGGCGGGCGTCCCGGCCGGCGGCAACGGCCGCCTCAGCCTCGCCGTCGACCCCCTGGGCGCGGCCTTCGGGCTGTGGCAGGGCGCCCACGACGAGGGCGTGGTGGTCGTCGACGAGGCCGGCGCGCTGACCGGCGCCGCCCTGCACACGCCGCGGCCGGGTGAGTCGGGCGACTTCTACCGGGAGGTCTGCGGCGCCCGGCCGCAGACCGAGGAGACGGCGGACGCGGCGGACGCACGCTGGGTGCCCCGGTTCGGGGTGGCCGACCCCGTCGCCTTCGAGGACCTCGCCCGCGCGGCGGGCGCCCGTGTCCTCGCCCCGGGACTGCTGAGCGATCCCTGGGGGGCGGTGTTCGGCCTGACGGGCGGATTCGGCACCGTCTAGACGGCCGTCGTCGGGACCGCCCGCCGCCCGCCGAGTACGCAATCCGCCGCATACGTAATCCCCCGCTGCGCAACGCCTCCTGTTCATTCGCGCCGCCCGCCGTGCGAAGGTCGATTCGGCCCAAGAAAGCCGATGCGAGTCATCCACCGCAAAGAATTCCCGCGCCCGTGTGTGACGTATGGAATGCGGTGGAATTCCGTACGGGGAAAGGCGAAAGCGATGGCATCCGAGATCGTGGTCATGGGCGGTGGGCCGGCCGGCTCCATTGCCGCGGCGCTGCTGGCCCGCCAGGGCGCGCGCGTGAGACTGCTGGAGCGGGCCCATTTCCCGCGGTACCACGTCGGGGAATCCGTGGCGACGTCGTGCCGGTCCATCATCGAGCTGGCGGGCGCGCTGGACAAGGTGGAGGCGCGCGGCTATCAGGTCAAGGAAGGCCTGCTGCTGCGCTGGGGCGCCGAGCGCGACTGGGTCGTCGACTGGCCCGAGATCTTCGGGACCGGCGCCCAGACCTCCTGGCAGGTCGACCGCGCGGACTTCGACGACGTCCTGCTGCGCCACGCCGCCTCCCAGGGCGTCGAGGTCATCGAGGGGGCCCAGGCCCGCAAGGTGCTCTTCGAGGACGGCCGCGCGGCGGGCGTCGAGTGGACCCACGAGGGCCGCGAGCACACCACCCGCGCCGACTACGTGATCGACGCGACCGGCCGGGCCGGCCTGCTGTCGGTGCGCCACCTCGACAACCGCACGCCCCACGACGTGTTCCGCAACGTGGCCGTCTGGGGCTACTACCGGGGCGGCGCGCTGCTGCCGCGCACCCCCCGCGGCGGCATCAACGTCATCTCCGCCCCCGAGGGCTGGTACTGGGTCATCCCGCTCAAGGACGACGTGTACAGCGTCGGCTTCGTGACCCACCAGGACCACTTCCTCAAGCGCAAGCGGGGCTATGCGGCGGGCACGGAGGGCACGGAGGCCCTGTTCCTGGACGCCGTACGGGAGTCGGAGACCGTGCGCGAGCTGACGGCGGACGGGGTGTTCCAGCACGCCGTGCGCGTCGAGCAGGACTTCTCGTACACGGCGGACAGCTTCTGCGGGCCCGGCTACTTCCTCGCCGGCGACTCCGCGTGCTTCCTGGACCCGCTGCTGTCGACCGGCGTCCACCTCGGCATGTACAGCGGCATGCTCGCCGCCGCGTCGATCACGGCGACCGACGCGGGCGAGGTGACCGAGGACGAGGCGCTGTCCTTCTACGAGGCGCTCTACCGCAACGCGTACGCCCGCATGTTCTCGATGGTGGCCGGGTTCTACGAGCAGTACCGCGGCAAGTCCACGTACTTCTGGCTCGCCCAGCGCCTCGCCCGCGGCCGCCACCCCGAGCTGATGGCCCGCCGGGAGGGACCGGCCCCGATGCGCTCCGCGCCGGACAGCGAGGCGTTCGCGGCGCTCACCGCCGGGGTCCTCGACCTCGACGACGCGCAGCGGGCGGGTGGTGCCGGTCCGCTGCCCGCCGACGTCCTGGCCGACCGGATGTCGGGGCAGCACGACATCGGCGGGCACGACACGGCGACGGGGCTGTACCTGACGACCGCTCCCCGGCTGGGCATAGGCCGGGCCGGCCGGTCTGCGGAGGCCTCGCGCGCCTGACCCCCGGGCCGGGCCGGGCGCGGGGGCGGGGTGCGGGACGTACGGGGTGCGGGGTACGGGGTACGGGGCCCGGCGGCTCCGCCCACCGCCCGGTGTCACACCGGCAGTTCCTCGCCGATCGCTCCCGCCAGTTCGTGGCGGCTGTGGATGCCGAGCTTGCGGTAGATGCGGCCCAGATGGGTGTCGACGGTGCGCTTGCTGAGGAACAGCTTCTCCGCGACCTCCAGGCTGGAGCTGCCCCGCACGACCAGCTCGGCCACCCGCTGCTCCGCCGGGCTCAGCACTGTGCGCTCGCGCCCCGGCCGGGGCCGTGGCGCCGCGTCCCGCTCCCGGGGCGCGCCGTCCAGGATCGTGGCCGAGGCGGACTCCTCGCCCAGGGCCCGGTACGAGGCGGCCGCCTGGGCCCGCCAGGTCACGCACCCGGGGTGGGTGATGCCGCGCAGCGCGAGCCGGTGGCCGCAGTCGAGGAACAGGCGTACGGCGGTCGTGTGGTCGCCGAGGGCCGCGGCGACCGTGCCGTGTGCCTGGAGGGACAGGGCCTTGATGAACGGGTGGGCGTCCCCGGCCGCCGGCTCGCCGGCCAGCAGGGCGGCGGCTTCGGCGGCCCTGTCCAGGCCCACGAGGGCGCGGGCCGCGGCCGCGGCGGCCGCGCCGGCGAGGGCGGGGGCGTTCAGCCGGCGGGCGAGGTGCAGCGCGGCCTCGGCGTCGGTGTGCGCGTCGGCGTGCTCGTCCCGGCGGTTGCGGACCTCGCTGCGTACGAGGTGGGCGAGCAGGGTGGTGGCGTGGTCGTCCGACGCGCGCGACATGCTGATCAGCCGGTCGGCGAGGGCCGCGGCCCCGTCGAGGTCGCCGGTCCAGGTCAGGGCGAGGGCGGCGCCCACCGGGCCGGCCGCCGACCCGGGCGCCGTGCCCTCCGGTGCGCCGGCCGGGCCGGCCGCGACCCGCAGGGCCATCCGGCGCGCGGTGCCGAGCCGGCCGCTCGCGGCGGCGGCCGCGGCGAGGGCCCCGGCGAAGACGTGCGCGGCCGGGTCCCCGGGGTCGGCGGCGGCGAGCCGGGCCGCCCGGCGCAGACCGGAGCGGTGCCCGGTGAGCAGGGTCTGCGCGGTCAGCCGCAGCAGGTGTTCGCGCGGCGGCGCGGGCAGGGCCGCCAGTTCGCCGCAGACCCGGACGAACGGCTGGGCGCCTTCGATCCGGGAGACGAGCGCGGGCGAGGCGAGCCGGGCCAGGGCCTCGGCGCGCCGGACCGGACCCAGCGGGCTGGCGGCCGCGGCCGCGGCCTGCCGGGCGCAGGCATCCAGGTCGCGGTGGAGTTCGACGGCGCCGAGCCGCACCGTCAGGTCAAGAAACGATTCTTCACGTTCCCGGGCCTCCTTCGCCGCGCCCTCGTCGCCGTCGGCCGCGGGCGCTCCGCGCTGCTCCAGGAGGGTGAGCGCACGCCGCAGGTAGCGGGCCGCGGACTCGTGGTCGCCGGCCCCGGAGGCCTGGATGCCCGCGCCGCGCAGCACGTCGGTCCCCCAGTCACAGCCCGCCAGGATCAGCTGGTCCGCGGTCTGCCGGGCCGGGGCGCCGAGCCGTGCCAGTACGGCCGCGGCGCGCCCGTGCAGCAGCAGTCGCTCGTGCGCCGACACCCGGGCGAGGACCGCGGGCCGCACCGCGGTGTGCGTGAACCGGCCGGGCGCACCGGCTTCCAGGAGCCCGGCCCGTACGAGCGTTTCGCGGGCCTGCTGGTCGTGCACCTCGCCGTGCTTGGAGAGCGCGGCGCACACGGCCGGCTCGGTGTCGGGGCCCAGGACGGCCAGCTGCGTGAGCAGTTCACTGGCGCACGGGTCGTCCTCGTCGAGCCAGGCCAGCACGGTCTCCGAGAGGGCCTGCGCCCCGATCGGCAGCACCTGCTCGGGGTCGGGCGAGCCGGGCGGCACGTGGGTGCGCCGCAGCCGGGTCACCAGGTCGTGCAGCACGAGCGGGTTTCCGTGCGCGAGGGTGTGGCAGAGCGCCGCCAGCTCCTGGTCGACGGGGCTGTCGAAGGCGCGTTCGACCAGCTCGGTCGTGCAGGTCGGACAGAGCGGCTCCGGCCACAGCCGCAGCAGGTACGGCAGCGGGCCGAGCTGCTCCGCCACCTGTGAGGCGGCCGAGGCCGGCAGGGTGGCCACCATCAGCACCGGCAGGTCGTCGAGCCGCCGGGCGATGTACGAGAACCAGCGCAGCGAGTGCGGGTCGGCGTTGGTCAGGTCGTCGACGAGGATGGCCACCGGCCGGTCGACGGCGAGGGAGCGGGTGGTCCGCAGGAGGCCCAGCAGGGCCTCGTGGGTGGGACCGGCCTCTCCGAGTCCGGGTACGGGCGTGCCGCCGCCGGCGCCGCCGAGGACGGGGTCGAACAGCTGGCTCACCATGCTGTAGGGGAACTGGCTCTCGCTCGGATGGCAGCGCGCCCGCAGGACCAGGGTCCCCGGGGGCAGCAGCCGGGGCACCGCGTTCAGCAGCGCCGACTTCCCGATTCCGTGCGGCCCGTGAATGGTGGCCACGGTCGGCCGGCCCAGGGCGAGTTCCCCGACGGCACCCTGGAGGAGGTCCATCTCACGCTCACGGTGGTACAGATCCCCGTTGGGTGAATGCATGGGGTCAATGTCGCATTCCGCAGGGTGCAGATCAAGCCAAAGGGCCAGTCTTAACAGACCAGTTGGTCCGGGTTCCCACGGAGAAAGCGGATGGCCGAACTCCGCGCGAGCCGCCTCGCGCCCTCCGCGTCTCGCGGTACGTATGGGAGACCGCCGGGCTACGTATGCGAAGCCCTTCCTGCGTATCAGGTGAAGCATTTACCCGGGGTCGGCCCCGTGTTTTGGTTGCCGGTGTGATGCCACGTCAGGGCTGATCGCGAGAACCGAGGGGGACAGATGGAAAAGCCGCGCCTCAAGGCCCATTTCCACGTCGAGGTGGTGGAGGGCGAGCGTGTCTTCCTCTACGCGGAGGGCCAGGACTACCTGGTGCCCGGCAAGGCGGCCGCGGCGGTGCTGCCGCACCTGGACGGCCGCAAGACCGTCATGGAGATCGTGCAGGCCCTGGCGGGCACGCTGCCCATCCCCGCCGTACTCGCGGCACTCACCCGCTTCGGCGCCGCCGGGCACCTGGCCGAGGGCCGGCCCGACCTGCCGGAGGCCACCCTCGCGTACTGGGACGCCCTGGGCATCGACCCCGCCAGTACCCTCGCAACCGCGCCCGTCACGGTCTGCGCGGCCGCGGGCGTCGACCCCGAGCCGGTCCTCGCGGCCCTGCGGGCGCTCGGACTGGCCGCCCGCTCCGGCGACTTCGACACCGTGCCCGACGAGGGCATCTCCGTCGTCCTCGTCGACGACTACCTCGACCCCCTCCTCGAAGCCCGCAACGAGCGCCAGCTGGCGGCGGCCAGGCCGTGGCTGCTGGCCCGCACCGGCGGTATCGCGCCATGGATCGGCCCGTTCCTCGACCCGGACCACACCGGCTGCTGGACCTGTCTGGCCCAGCGCCTGGCCGGCAACCGCCAGCTGGAGCGCTACCTGGCCGCCAAGCGCGGCGACTCCGTGCCCCGCCACCCGTCCCGCGCGGGCATCCCCGCCGGACCGCTGGCCGCCGCGGGCCTGATCGCCGCCGAGGCCGCCCGGATCGCCGCCACCGGCGAACCCGGCGCCCTGTGCGGGCAGATGGTCACCCTCGACCTCGCCACCCTCACCACCGACCGGCACCCGCTGATCCGCCAGCCCCAGTGCCGTTCCTGCGGCGACCCGACCCTGGTCAGCGAGCGCAGCCCCAAGATCGTCCTGACCTCCGGTGACGCCAGCCACACCAGCGACGGCGGCTACCGCGTCAACAGCCCCGAGGCCACCCTCGCCCGCCTGGAGCGGCACATCAGCCCGCACCTCGGCGCCATAACCAAGCTGGTCTCGCACACGCCCGAGTCCAACACCCTGACCTACAGCTACGCCGCGGGTCACAACTTCGCGATGGTCAACGACAGCATGGACCTGCTGCGCCGCAACCTGCGCGGCCAGAGCGGCGGCAAGGGCCGCTCCGAGATCCAGGCCAAGGTCAGCGCCGTCTGCGAGGCCATCGAGCGCTACGCCGGCGTCTGGCGCGGCGACGAGGCCGTGCAGCGCGCCGCCTACCGCGACCTCGACGCCGCCACGGCCGTCCACCCCGCCGGCCTGCTGCACTTCTCCGAAGCACAGGTCGCCGCCCGCGACACCTGGAACCAGGACCCCGCCAACCGCCTGCACAAGGTGCCGGACCGGTTCCCCGAGGACGTCGCGATCGACTGGACCAGCGGCTGGTCCCTCACCCACGACGAAGAGCGCCTGATCCCGGCCGCCTACTCCTGGTACGGCCACCCGGACCTCCAGGACCACTTCTTCTGCATCGCCGACTCCAACGGCACCGCCGCCGGCAACTCCCTCGAGGAGGCGATCCTCCAGGGCCTGTGCGAGCTGACCGAGCGCGACGCCGTCGCGGTGTGGTGGTACAACCGGCTGCGCCTGCCGGCCTTCGACATGGACTCGCTCGAAGACCCGTACGTGGACCAGCTGCGCGCCTACTACGGCGCCATGGACCGCGACCTGTGGATGATGGACCTCACCACCGACCTCGGCATGCCGGTGTACGTGGCCGCTTCGCGCCGCCGCCACAGCGTCGAGGACATCATGGTCGGCTTCGGCGCCCACCCGGACCCGCGCGTCGCCGCCTTCCGCGCGCTCACCGAGCTCAACCAGTTCCTGCCGATGATCGAGAACCGCGACGCCGACGGCAACACGTCCTACCTCGTCGGTGACCTCGAGACCCTGACCTGGCTGAAGAAGGCCACCGTCGCCGCGGAGCCCTGGCTGCTGCCCGACCCGGAGCTGCCGGCCACCAAGGTCGGCCCGCAGGCCGGGTTCGACCTCGCCGCCCGCATCCGCGACCAGGTCGAGCGCATCGAGGAGGCCGGCTCCGAGGTCATCGTCGTCGACCAGACGCGCCCCGACCTGGAGCTCAACGTCGTCAAGGTGATCGCCCCGGGCCTGCGCCACTTCTGGCGGCGGCTGGGCCCCGGCCGGCTCTACGACGCCCCGGTCCGCATGGGCCGCCTCGCGGAGCCGATCCCCGAGGCCGAACTGAACAACTGGAACGTCTTCTTCTGAGCCGGTGAGCCGGTGAGCCGCCGAGCCGATGAGCCGGTGAGCCGCCGAGCACGGTCCCCGCGCCTACGGCCCAGCCGGGCGCGGTTCCTGCGGGGACCGTGCCGCCCGGGGGCCGGTTCCTGATCATCCGTCACACCCGCGGGCCGGAGGCACCCCCCGGCCCGCGCCTCATCAGGGCTGGAGCCATGACCAGTACGACGACACTCCCGGGCGAGGCGCCGCCGGCCTCCGCGGCGTCCGGCACCCACACCCTGACCAGCCGGCTGGCCCGGGGCGGCGCCTTCCATGACGGCCGGCTCACCACCCGCTTCGGCGCCGTGCACCTGGGCGCCCTCACCCCGGGCGCCGAGGCCGCGCTGCGCGCCTTCGGCGAGGGTGAGCACACCGAGGCCGCGATCAGCGCGCTCGTCGTGGCCCACGACGGTGAAATGGGCCTGCTGCGCTGGCAGATGCTGCGCTCCAGGCTCGAAGCCGCGGGCCTCCTCGAGCATGCGGTGGCCGGCCCGGACGGCGCCCCCGTCGCCCGCCTGGTGCCCGTCGGCCGCGGCGCCACCACCCTCAAGCCCGCCCCGCGCGGCCCCGTACGGCTGAGCCGGCACGCCCTGCTGACCCCCGCCGAGGGCACCCTCGCGCTCCGTGCCCCCGGCAGCCCCCTCGCCGTGGAGCTGGGCGCCGGCGCCGCCGCGCTGCTCCCGCTGCTGACCACCTGGACCGAGGAGGTCCCGGCCCCGCTGGTGCGGCTGCTCGCCACCGCCGGCGCGCTGGCCCCCGGCGGCCCCGACGCCGACCCGCAGGCCGAGGAGCGCGGCAGCGTCCAGTGGGACCCGGTCGACCTCGCCTTCCACGCCCGCACCCGCGTCCCGGCCTCGGCGCCCGGCTACGGCGGCACCTACCGGCACGCGGAGCGCTTCGGCCCCGAGCCCGTCGCGGCCCCCGCCGCCGACGGGCCGCGCGTGGCACTGCCCGTGCCCGACCTCGAAGCGATCGGCGCCCGGGACCTGACCCTCACCGAGGCGATCGAACAGCGCACCTCCACCCGCGCGCACGACCCCGAGCACCCGCTGACGCTGGCCCAGCTCTCCGAGCTGCTCTACCGGACCGTCCGCATCCGCGGCACGTTCACCGGAAGCGACGGCCAGGAACTCGCCGACCGCCCGCTGCCCAGCGGCGGAGCCGTGCACGAGCTGGAGGTCTACCCGCTGGTCACGCGCTGCGAGGGGCTCGAGCCGGGGCTGTACCGGTACGCGCCCGACCGGCACGAGCTGGAGTGGGTGTGCGCGCCGGGCCCGGCCACCGCGACCCTGGTGAAGGAGGCGCGCGGCGCCACGATGATGGACGGGGACCCGCAGGTCGTGCTGCTGGTGGCCGCCCGCTTCGGCCGCGTGATGTGGAAGTACGAGACGGTCGCCTACCCGCTGATCCTCAAGCACGTCGGCGTGCTCTACCAGACCGTCTACCTGGTGGCCACCGCGATGGGCCTGGCCGTGTGCGGGCTCGGCGGCGGCGACACCAGCGCGTTCGCCGCCGCCACCGGCCGGGACCCGCTGCTGGAGGGCACCGTCGGCGAGCTCGTCCTGGGCAGCCGGCCGACCGGGCCGGCCGCCGAGCACGCCACCGGTCCCACCGCCGAGCCCGCCACCGCGGGCTCCTGACTCGGCAAGGGGGGAGACACCACCATGAAGTTCCGCTACCAGGCGCTGCAGCGCAAGCGGGAGCCGGACGAGCTCGACGCCGCCGTCATGCTCGCGGCCCCGCGCGGCTGGATCGCCGTCTTCGTCGTGCTCATCGTGATGGCCGGGGCCTGTGTATGGGCGGTGCTCGCCCGGCTCGACGTCACCGTCGACGCCCCGGGCGTCCTGACCCACCCCGGCGGCACCAGCCAGGTCCAGAGCCCGTACACCGGCATGGCGCAGGACCTACTGGTCCGCCCCGCCGACGAGGTCCGCGCCGGGCAGCCCGTCGCCCGCCTCGCCGACCAGGCCGGGAACATCCAGACGATCACCAGCCCGTTCGCCGGCAAGGTCATCAGCGCCACGCTCACCACCGGCCAGTTCGTCCCGGCCGGCGCCACCGTCGCCACCGTGGAGCGCACCGACCTCCCCGGCGACCGCCTCGTCGCGCTCGTCTTCGTGCCCGCCGACCGGGCCGCCCGCCTGGTACCCGGCCGCCCCGTCGACCTGAACGTGTCGACCGCGCCCCCGGCCGTGTACGGCCTGCTGCGCGGCACGGTCACCCGTGTCGACCCGTACCCGCTGACCCGCGAGGGCCTCGCGGCGATCGCCGGCGGCGAACTGGCGGCCCAGAGCTTCCAGCAGGACCAGGCGCCGCGCCTGGTCACCGTCGACCTGATCCCCGAATCGGGCTCCGCCTCGGGCTACGCCTGGAGCTCCGCCGAACCTCCGCCCATCCGGCTCAGCTCGCAGACCTCCGTGTCCGCCTCCATCGAGCTGCGCACACAGTCGCCGTTCGACCTGGTGCTGGGGCGCTGAGCGGCGCCGCCGACCGCCGCTGACGCCGCTGACGCCGCTGACGCCGAGACATCCGACGCCAAGTGAGGAAACGGCAGCCATGAGCGACACGAAGACCCGGCCCCCCGTGGCCGCCTCCCGCCGGGACGCCCGCCGCACCCAGCGCACCGCGGCCCGCAACCGCCGCTGGGCCCGGCGCCGCGCGCACCGGGTGCCCACCGTCCTGCAGATGGAATCGGTGGAGTGCGGCGCGGCCAGTCTGTCGATGATCCTCGCCCACTACGGGCGGCACGTCCCCCTGGAGGAGCTGCGCGCCCTGTGCGGCGTCTCCCGCGACGGCGCCCGCGCGAGTTCCGTGCTGGCAGCGGCCCGCTCGTTCGGGCTCGTCGCCAAGGGCTTCCAGGCGGAGACCGACCAGCTGGAGGAGAAGCTCCGCAACGGCCCGGTCATCATCTTCTGGGCGTTCCAGCACTTCATGGTGGTCGAGGGCATCACCACCCGGTTCGGACGCACCCAGGTCGCCGTCAACGACCCGGCCAGCGGACCCCGCCTGATGGAGTGGTCCGCGTTCGACTCCGGGTACACCGGCATCGTCCTCACCTTCGAACGCGGCCCCGGCTTCACGCCCGGCGGCCGTCGCAGCAGCACCGCCGCCGCCCTCCTGGACCGCCGCCTGCCGTCCGGGCGGGCCCTGCCCCTGGTCCTGCTGGCCAGCCTGCTGCTGGTGGTGCCGGGCATCGTCGGCGCCGCCTACTCGCGGGTCTTCCTCGACCGGGTGCTCGTCTCGGACTCGCCCACGGCCGTGCTGCCGCTGGTCCTGGCGATGGCCGCCACCGCCCTGATGGTCTTCGTGCTCACCTCCGTGCAGCAGCACTACCTGCTGCGCATGGAGATCCGTACCGGACTGGTCGCGTCGGCGCGCTTCTTCCGCCATCTGCTGCGGCTGCCCATCGAGTTCTTCCTGCAGCGCCGCCCGGCGGAGGTCGCCCGACGCGTCGCGAGCAACGACACCGTCGCCATGATCCTCTCGCGTGACGTCGCCGCCACCACCATCAACCTCGCGCTCGTCGTCTTCTACGGCGGCCTGATGGTCCGCTACGACGTCCTGCTCGGCCTGCTGGGCCTGGCCACCGCCGCCTTCAACGTACTGGTCCTGCAACTGGTCTCGCGTTCCCGCAAGGACGCCGTGGACGCGCTGCGCGCCGACCGCGGCAACCTGATCGGCACCACCTTCGCCACCCTGTCCACCATCGAGTCCGTCAAGGCGACCGGCGCCGAGCCCGACGCGTTCACCCGCTGGGCCGGCTTCCTCGCCAAGGTCACCACCGCCCAGCAGCGGCTCGGACAGACCACCGCGGTGCTGACGGTCCTGCCGCCCCTGCTGGCCGTCGTCAACATCGGCGTCATGCTGCTCGTCGGCGGCCTTCGGGTGGCCGACGGCACCCTCAGCGTCGGCATCCTCGTCACCTTCCAGACCCTGCTGGCGTCCCTCAGCCGCCCCGTCACGCAGCTCACCAACCTGGGCAGCCGCCTCCAGGAGATGAACGCCGACCTCAAGCGCATTCACGACGTGGAGAAGTACCCGCAGGCCCGGGGCTTCCAGCCCGGCTCACCCGGGACGGACGGCCTGGCGAACGACGCCCCCGACGGCCGGACCGACGCCCCGGCCAACCGGCTCGACGGCGAACTCACCCTGGACGAGGTCACCTTCGGCTACGGTCCGCTCTCCGACCCCGTCGTCACCGCACTCACCCTCACCGTCACCCCCGGGTCCCGCACCGCGATCGTCGGCGGCTCCGGCAGCGGCAAGTCCACCGTGGGCCGGCTCGTGACCGGTCTGTACGAGCCGCGCTCCGGGCAGATCCTCATCAGTGGGCGGCCCCGCGAGGAGATCCCCCGTACCGTCCTCGCCGCCTCCATGGCCTACGTCGACCAGGACGTCGCGCTCTTCGCCGGCACGGTCCGCGACAACCTGACCCTGTGGGACGACACCGTGCCCGACGAGGTCGTACTCGCCGCCCTCCAGGACGCCGCCGTCTTCGACGAGGTCATGTCCCGGCCGGGCGGCATCAACGCCAGGGTGTGCGAACAGGGCAGCAACTTCAGCGGCGGTCAGCGCCAGCGCCTGGAACTCGCCCGCGCGCTCGCCGCCCGCCCCACCCTGCTCGTCCTCGACGAGGCCACCAGCGCACTCGACCCGGCCACCGAGCGCACCGTCATGGACAACCTGCGCCGCCGCGGCTGCGCCTGCCTGATCATCGCCCACCGGCTTTCGGCCGTGCGCGACGCCGACGAGATCATCGTGCTGGACCGGGGCGTCATCGCCGAACGCGGCACGCACGACGAACTCCTGGCCGTCCAGGGCCGCTACGCCGCCCTGTTCGACTCCAGCCGCTCCGCGGAGAAGGACACCCTGTGAGCACTCCCCCGGCCGCGGCCGCCCCCGCTCGGACCGTCTGCCTCGACGACCCCGCGACCCTGCTGTACGTGGAATCCGGCGCGGCCGACCTGTTCGCGGTGGACCGCGGACCGGACGGCGGCGACGGCGGGGAGCACGGCCGGCGCTACTTCCTGTGCCGCGCCGAGGCCGGCATGCTCGTGGTGTGCGGCACCGGTGGCGAGCGCCGCCACACCGTCATCGCCCGGCCCGTGCTCGACGCCCGCCTCACCCGGCTGCCGCTGTCCGTCCTCGACCAGACCCGCCAGGGCCGGGCCGCGCTGCCCGGGCCGGCCGGAGACGGTCCCGTCGGGCTCGACCACGCCCGGCTCCTCGGCGGCCTCACCGCTGGGCTCACCGCCCTCGCCGAGGCGCTCCCCGGTGCCCTCGCGCCCCGCCAGTTCACGTCCCTGAGCACCACCGACGGCACCGAGCTCGGCAAGGGCGACGTGGCCCGCTCCGTCGACGGAGTGCAGTTCGTCCGCGTGGAGTCCGGCCTCCTCGACCCGGGCGACCCGGCCACCGAGGGCTCGGCCGCAGACCTCGACGGGGAGGAGGACACCGGCGCACTGGAGCCCGTCGGCCCCGGCGCCGAGCTGGTCCTGACCGAACAGGACTGGGTCCGGGCCCGCGGCGCCGCCCGCCTCACCACCGCCTCCCTCCTCTCCGTCTACCGGGAGGGCCGGCTGACGCAAGCGCTGACCGAGCACGCCGCCCGGCTGCGCACGACCGTCGACCACCGCATCGCCGTCCAGCAGGCCCGCGAGCGCGCCGAACTCGCCGCGCGCCGCGCCCAGGACGGCAAGGTCCTGTCGTCCGCCGTCCGCACCTTCGACGCGGTCCTGCACGACACCGGCACGCGACTGAAGCTCGCGGACGTCGCCAATGACGAACCGATGCTCGCCGCGGTCCGGCTGGTCGCCTCCCGGCAGGGCTTCTCGGTCCGCCCCCCGGTCCGGAGCCCCGGCCCGGGCCGCCGCAGCGCCGCCGAGGACCTGCGGGCCATCGCCCTCGCCTCCGGCTTCCGCACCCGGGGCATCCGGCTGGAGGACCGCTGGTGGACCCGCGACGTGGGGCCGGTGCTCGGCTACCACGTCACGGGCCGGCCCGTCGCGCTGCTGCCCCTCGGCCAGGGCTACGTCCTCGTCGACGACGGCCGGGTCTGCGTGCTCGACGCCGGGACGGCCGCCCGGCTGCGCCCCGCCGCCGTCGTGCTGTACCGGCCCCTGCCCGCGGCCGTGCGCGACGTCCCCGGCCTGCTGAGGTTCGGCCTCTCGCCCTCCCTGGGGCACGGCCGGGACCTGGCCCGGCTCGCCCTCACCGGCGTACTCGTCGCCCTGATCGGCCTGATCATCCCGGTGATGACCGGCAAGGTGCTCGGCGAGTTCGTGGCGGACGCCGACCGGAACCTGATCGTGCAGGGGGCCCTGGTCGTCATCGGCTCGGGCCTGGTGACCGCCGCCCTGTCCGTCGTACAGAACCTCGCCGTCCTGCGGCTGGAGAGCCGCACCGGCGCCGCCATGCAGGCCGGGCTGTGGAACCGGCTGCTGTCCCTGCCGGCCGCGTTCTTCACCCGCTACTCCACCGGCGAGCTGGGCACCACCGTGCTCGGTGTCACCGCCGCCCAGGAACTCCTGTCGGGGATGCTCACCACGGCCACGCTGGCCCTGCTGACCGGCCTCGCCAACCTGGCCCTCGTCTTCTGGTACGACCTGACCCTGGCCCTGGTCGCCGCCGGTCTCACGGCCGTCGGCGTACTGTTCGCCGCGGCGGCCGGGCGGCTCCAACTGCGCTGGGCGCGCCGCGAGTACACACACGAGCAGGCGATGTCCGCGATGGTCTTCCAGATGCTCACCGCCATGCCGAAGCTGCGGGTGGCCGCCGCCGAGGAGCGGGCCTTCGCCGAGTGGACCCGGCTGGCCGCCCGCGGCCACGCCCTGTCCGCCCGCGTCCGCCGGGTGCAGAACAGCGTGACGACCTTCAACGCCGGCTTCCCGCTGGTGTGTTCGGCGATCGTCTTCGGAGTGACGGCGGGCCCCCTGCACGGGGAGGTCCCGCTCGCCACCTTCCTGCCGTTCTTCGCGGCCTTCAACCTGCTGCTCTCGGCCGGCCTGCAGTTCACCGCCTCCGCCGTGACCGCCGTCGGTACCGTTCCGATGCTGGAGCGGCTGAAGCCCATCCTCGAAGCGGAGCCGGAGAACGACGGCACCAAGGCCGACCCCGGCGACCTGTCCGGCCGGATCGCCGTCTCGCACCTGTCGTTCCGCTACGGCCAGGACGGCCCGCTCGTCCTCGACGACGTCAGCCTCACCGTCCAGCCGGGCGAGTTCATCGCCGTCGTCGGCGCGTCCGGCAGCGGCAAGTCCACGCTGCTGCGGCTGCTGCTCGGCTTCGAGACCCCCCTGTCGGGCAGCCTGCTGTACGACGGCCAGGACCTCGCCGAGCTGGATGTCTCCGCGGTCCGCCGGCAGTGCGGAGTGGTGCTGCAGAACGGCGCGCTCCAGGCCGGCGACATCCTCGCCAACATCGTCGGCTCCGGAGGCCACACCCTCGACGACGCCTGGGCGGCCGCCGAGATGACGGGCCTGGCCGACGACATCCGGGCCATGCCGATGAGCATGAACACCGTGCTCTCCGAGGGCACCAACACCCTCTCCGGCGGCCAGCGCCAGCGCCTCATGATCGCCCGCGCCCTGGTGGCCCGGCCGCGCCTGGTCTTCTTCGACGAAGCGACCAGCGCCCTCGACAATCCCACGCAGGGACTGGTCGCCGAGAGCACGCGCCGGCTGAACGCGACCCGGATCGTCATCGCGCACCGGCTGTCCACTGTCGTCGGCGCGGACCGCATCGTGGTCATGGACCGGGGCCGGGTCGTCCAGCAGGGCACGTACGAAGAGCTCATGGCGGACGCGGACGGACTCTTCGCCCGGCTGGCGGGCCCGCAGATGTCCGTCGCCGCGAACCGGCCGTCAGGGGGCGGGATGTGACGTCACGTGAGCTGGGACGGCGTCCGCCGTCAGATGCGATGATCCTTCCGGAACGATGCGCCCCACGACCAGCCCGCCCGCGGCGCACGCGACGTGCGGCCGGGTACGACCGATTCACCGAGCAGGGGGACCCACCCATGTCACAAGGTCCGAAGACCGCCGCCACCAACCTGAACGTGCTGCTGCCCGTGGGGTACGCGCTGGCCGTCGTCGTCACCGCGAGCCTCGCCTCCGGCACGGTCTCCACCGCCGTCGCCGTGGCCGGCGGGGTGCTGCTGGGCCTCTGGTTCGCGTTCGGCCGCCGCCGCACCACCCGCGGCTGACACGGCCACGGCTCGGCACGGCCACGGCCACGGCCGACGGGCGCATTTCACGATCCGCGCCTCCGCGGTGGACCGCGGAGGCGCGCAGGCGCGGAGGCGCGCAGGTGCGGAGGCGCGCAGGTGCGGAACGGAGCCTTCAGTCCTTGACCATCGGAACGGTCAGGCTGACCTTCTTGCCGGACGTGTAGTCGGTGTGGTCCCACACCGACATGTGGCTCTTGTCCTGCAGCCGCAACTGCAGCACCTCGCTCGCGTTGTTCCACGAGTACGAGAAGAATCGGAAATTCCTGTTCGGGGACGATTGCACCGCCCTCGAGCGCGAGCCCCAGCTGCAGTCGCGCGTGGCATCGGCCTCGCAGGTCGACCAGGCCTTCGCGTAAAGCTGGCAGTCCTCTCCCTGCCACAGGTCGATACGGCTCAGCCTGTCGTCGGACGAACGCCACCTGCCCGCGAACGGACTCGCGACGCACGAGGCGGATGCGTCTGCCGCCGAGCTGAGGGTGAACGCGACCGAGAGGGGCAGCGCCAGGGCGGCCGTCACGAGCAGGGCCGTGACGCGGGGCAGGTGGCTGCCGGCAGACGGGACGTGGGTCGTCATCGTGTACCTCCGGTAGCGGGTGGCAGACCCGGGGCAGAACCGGCCGAATTCACTTCGGGTCCGCGCCGAAAACGAACACCGTCTCCCCACCCATTCCAGACCAGCACGCTCATCCCGTGATCGCAAGTCGGTATCCGCATTCGCGCACATTTCAATGATGAATGCACCCAATACAGACCGGTCGATGACTTCTACGGGGAATCGATCCACCGAATTTCCCTCGCCGGCCCATGAAGTCCTTGCGAGAAACCACGCCGGACCGAATGGCCGAGGGGCCGCAGAAACCACTGACGTCGTGGCGCACAGTGCCGTGGCGCACAGTGCCGTGCCGTGCCGTGGCGCACAGGCCGCGCCGTGCCGTGTGGTGTGCCGTGCTGTGGCGCACAGTGCGGCCGGGACGGCCCCTGACGTGGAGGGGTACCCCGCTCACCGCAGCGGAGCCCCCGGTGCGCGCCGGAGGCACCTCTGAAACACACAAACGCTGCACCGGAGGTGAATAAATATCTATACCGGCGGTCTGAGAATTTAATGGATCCCGCAGGGAGAATACTTACCGGCAGCACGCAGGGCGGAAACACTTCACCTGCACTAGCCCCTGCGGCGTGCTAGTGTCGATCCCAGTTGCAGTTTTGGTACCCAAAAACTTCAAGCGCCTCCAGTCGGCCTTCTCGGCCCTGGAAGCGCTTCGTATTTCCCGGGTCATTTTCCGGGCGGGGCATCATCGCGGCGACACGGTGTCCGTACAGTGCGGACGCCGTTGCATTGCCCCAAAGGAGATATGACATGGCTGCTGGCACCGTGAAGTGGTTCAACGCGGAAAAGGGCTTCGGCTTCATCGAGCAGGACGGCGGCGGCGCTGACGTGTTCGCCCACTACTCGAACATCGCCGCCCAGGGCTTCCGCGAGCTGCAGGAAGGCCAGAAGGTCACCTTCGACATCGCGCAGGGCCAGAAGGGCCCGACGGCCGAGAACATCGTTCCCGCCTAAGTCTGACGCGCCTTACGCAGCTGGGGCCCGCATCCCTCGGGGTGCGGGCCTCAGCTGTGCGCGTTTCCGTAGTGCTTCCGTAGTGCTTCCGTAGTGCTTTCACCTGCGGGAGCGAGCACAAGGTACCGCCTCCTCGGAGCCGGACCCGTCGATGCCCGGACGCACGGGGCGCACCGGACGCAGCAGATGTCCGGATGCGGTTCCGTTCCCGTTTCCCGTGACATCACCCATCGCGGCGCCCGGGCCGGCACGGATTCACCGTGCACCCGGTTCGCTCTCGTATGCTATTCGGCCCGTTCTCGCGATTCCCCGCGCTGCTCTTCCGCTGCGGGAATTCCTTGATACGTGCCGTGCCGTATCAAGGAAGGTTCTCCATGAACCCCACGCGTTCCAACGACCGTTCCTCCCGTACCCGCGGCCGCAGCGGCGGCCCCGCTTTCGGATCCGGCGGGGAGCGGGGCAGCCGTTTCGGTGCGTCCGCCCCGAGCCGCTCCGGTGGCCCGAGCCGCTCGTCCGGGCAGAACCGCTCGGGCGGCGGCTACGGCCGTCGGCCCGCCGCGGTGCAGGGCGAGTTCGCCCTGCCGAAGACGATCACTCCCGCGCTGCCCGCCGTCGAGGCGTTCGCCGACCTCGACATGCCCGAGCAGCTGCTGGCCGCGCTCGGCACCCAGGGAGTGTCGGTGCCGTTCCCGATCCAGGGCGCGACGCTCCCGAACTCCCTCGCGGGCCGTGACGTCCTGGGCCGGGGCCGTACCGGTTCCGGCAAGACCCTCGCCTTCGGCCTGGCCCTGCTGGCCCGCACCGCCGGACAGCGCGCCGAGTCCCGTCAGCCGCTGGCGCTGATCCTGGTCCCCACCCGCGAGCTCGCGCAGCAGGTGACCGACGCCCTGACCCCGTACGCCCGCGCCGTGAGGCTGCGCCTGGCCACCGTCGTCGGCGGCATGCCCATCGGCCGCCAGGCCAACGCGCTGCGGAACGGCGCCGAGGTCGTCGTGGCAACGCCGGGGCGTCTGAAGGACCTCATCGACCGGGGTGACTGCCGGCTGAACCAGGTCGGCATCACCGTGCTGGACGAGGCCGACCAGATGGCGGACATGGGCTTCATGCCCCAGGTCACCGCGCTGCTGGACCAGGTCCGCCCGGAGGGCCAGCGGATGCTGTTCTCCGCGACCCTGGACCGCAACGTCGACCTCCTGGTCCGCCGCTACCTCACGGACCCGGTCGTGCACTCCGTGGACCCCTCCGCGGGCGCGGTCACCACGATGGAGCACCACGTCCTGCACGTCCACGGCGCCGACAAGCAGCGCACGACCACGGAGATCGCCGCCCGCGA